>JAFMES010000040.1 GCA_017856605.1 Chitinophagaceae bacterium | reverse complement strand
CCAGGTTCTACAATTCGGGGATTGCAATTCAATCGGCACAATCAATCTCATCTGGCGCGCGCTGCACAGGAAGGAATTGTGTTTTCATTATACTACGGTATTGAGATCATGATGGAAATGGGCTTGAGTATGTCAACCGTCCGAGCCGGTAAAGCCAATATGTTCTTGAGCGAAATGTTTACAGAAGCATTTGTCAATACTACTGGTGCCTGTGTTGAATTATACAATACCGATGGAGCACAGGGTGCTGCCCGCGCCGCAGGCGCGGGCGCTAGGGTATTTGCCGACAGAAACGAGTCGTTCAAAGGGCTGCAGCGCATAGCGCGCTTCGAACCGGAAGCGCGACTCCAAACGCAGTACCAGGAGGCCTATCTTCATTGGCGTACCCAACTGAGCAAGGATCACCCTATATAATGCAAAGCGCACAAAACATACTAAATAGTGAACGGCAAATGAACGCCACTTCATAACTTACAACCTACAACATACAACGTACAACCTACAACACTTCATCTTATGTCCATCACCCTCGGCAACAAAGAATTTTTCCCCGGTATCGGTAAAATCGTATTTGAAGGAAAGGAATCCGACAACCCACTGGCGTATAAGTGGTACAACGAAGACCAGCTCGTTGCGGGAAAAACGATGAAAGAACATTTTCGTTTTGCTATTGCATATTGGCACAGCTTCTGCAATACCGGAGCAGATCCTTTCGGTCCCGGTACAAAACATCTGCCATGGGATTACGCTACTGCTTCGCTGGATCGTGCCAAGGATAAAATGGATGCCGCATTTGAGTTCATCACCAAATTGGGTGTTCCCTATTATTGTTTTCACGATGTGGATCTGGTTGATGAAGGCAATAGCCTTGCTGAATACGAGAGTAATCTTGCAGCTATTGTCGACTACGCCGGCATGAAACAGAAAGCGAGTGGCGTGAAATTATTATGGGGCACCGCCAATGTGTTTTCGCATCCCCGTTACATGAACGGAGCCAGCACCAATCCTGATTTCAACGTTGTGGCCCATGCTGCTACTCAGGTAAAAAATGCGTTGGATGCAACCATTCAACTGGGTGGCGAGAATTATGTATTCTGGGGTGGACGGGAAGGGTATATGTCGCTGCTCAACACCAACATGAAACGTGAACAAGAACACTTGGCGCGCTTTTTGCATATGGCAAAGGATTATGCACGTAAAAAAGGATTCAAAGGGACTTTCTTTATTGAGCCCAAACCCTGTGAGCCTACAAAACATCAATACGATTATGATGCAGCAACCGTAATTGGTTTTTTGAGGCATCATGGTCTTGACAAGGATTTCAAATTAAACATTGAAGTAAATCATGCAACCTTGGCTGGACATACGTTTCAGCATGAACTGCAAACTGCGGCCGATGCGGGCATGCTGGGTAGCATCGATGCCAATCGCGGTGATGCACAAAACGGGTGGGATACCGATCAGTTTCCGATGCACCTCAACGAACTGGTGGAATCCATGCTGATCATTCTGGAAGCAAAAGGATTTGGAGGTGGAGGAGTGAACTTTGATGCGAAAACAAGAAGAAATTCAACCGATGGTGAAGATTTGTTCTATGCGCACATCGGAGGAATGGATGCCTTTGCTCGCGCGCTCGTTACAGCCGATCGAATTATGAAGGAGTCGCCTTACTCATCCTTCAGAGAAGAGCGCTATGCTTCATTTGACAGCGGAGCAGGCAAACAATTTGAAAATGGAAAGCTCACGCTGGAAGATTTGCGCGATCATGCATTCAAGCATGGGGAACCCCGACAAATCAGCGGTCGCCAAGAATGGCTGGAAAACATCATCAACCAATATCTATAGTGCGTCGCTGGCGACTGCTTTCAAAGGCGCACTCAATCAGCTGTATTACCCGGTGTCCGTGCTCGGGCGTTTCCTGCAATGGTGCGCCATTGCGGATGGTGGCAAAGAGATGGTCATAGTACTTTCCAAAACTGCCTTGCAATGAAGGATAGATTTGGCGCACGACTTCTCCATTGATCTCGGTATGCAATAGGCCATGAAATTGAGGATCCTCTTTTCCCCAATCAGGATCTACCGGTAAATGACCTGCTTTCAGCAATTCTTCCTGCGGATCCTCTCCGTGCTTAATGAACGATCCTTTTGTGCCATGGATCATGTAGCGCGGCCCCATCTCTCTAACCAACATACTGGAATGCAAGGTCACAATCAGCGAAGGATAATTTAAACGCACATCAAAATAATCGTCCACTTTCGAATAACCTTTCATCATTCGTATATCAGCTGTAATTGAATCGGGCATTCCGAACAATACCAGTGCTTGGTCGATTAAATGGGGACCTAAATCAAAGAATACACCACTGCCGGGTAATTCGTGTTCTCTCCACAACCCGTACGTTCTAGGCTCAGGCCGATAGCGATCGTAATGCGCAAAGAATTCCCTTACCTCACCCAGCAGCCCATCATCTATGATCTTTTTCATGGTCAGAAAATCAGCCACATAGCGTCGGTTATGAAATACTGAACAAATCTTGCCGGTAGATTGCGATAATTCAACCAGCTCCTTTGATTCAACGGAAGTGGTGGTGAATGGCTTTTCAACAACTACGTGCTTGCCTGCACGCAACGCAGCTTTGGCATAGGGGAAATGCGTGGTATTGGGACTGGTAATGACTACTAGTTCAATGGAAGCATCAGACAAAACCTCCTCAAATTGATGGACCAGCTTCACGTTCGGAAACTTTTCCAATGCTGAACTGCCACTGCGCTCTAGAATCATATCGACGCTGTACCCGGCATTCGTGGTGAGGAAGGGGAGATGAAAGGTCTTGGAAGATATACCGTAACTGATGACGCAGGTTGAAATGGGGACCATGGTTGTATATTTGCGCAAATTGAAGTTATGCAATTGAGAGAACAAATTGTTGCTGCGTGGGAGAATCGTGAATTGCTGAAAGATGCCCATTATGCGGATGCGGTCCGTGCAGTGATCGAAGAAGTGGATAAAGGCAGATTGCGTGTAGCAGAAAAAGTAGACGAGCAGTGGAGTGTGAACGAATGGGTCAAACAGGCCATCCTCATGTACTTTGGCATACAGCAAATGCAAACCTGGGAACTTGCGCCGTTTGAGTTTTACGACAAGATGCTCTTGAAAAAAGAGTATAAGTCACTCGGCGTCCGTGCAGTCCCTCATGCAGTTGCCCGCTATGGTGCCTACCTGGCAAAAAATGTTGTTCTGATGCCTTCTTATGTGAACATTGGTGCATACGTTGATGAAGGCACCATGGTGGATACGTGGGCAACAGTTGGTAGTTGCGCACAAATTGGAAAAGGCGTGCACCTCAGTGGGGGCGTTGGAATTGGTGGAGTACTGGAACCATTACAGGCAACACCTGTAATAGTTGAAGATGGATGCTTCATCGGAAGTCGTTGTATTGTGGTAGAAGGTGTTGTGGTTGAAAAAGAAGCCGTGTTGGGTGCAAATGTGGTGCTGACCAAATCGACTAAAATCATTGATGTAAGTGGACCGGAACCTGTTGAATACAAGGGCCGTGTTCCTGCCCGTTCGGTCGTCATTCCCGGATCCTATACCAAAAAATTTCCTGCCGGAAATTATGAGGTCGGTTGTGCTTTGATCATTGGTCAACGCAAAGCCAGTACAGATTTGAAGACCAGTCTCAATGACGCTCTCCGTGATTTCAATGTATCGGTATAATGATGCAACTCCACCTGAACACACAGGAATTGTCGCTCATCGGCAAAATTGCTGAAGCAGCCACGCAATCGAACGTGCGTTCGTTTGTGGTAGGAGGATTTGTGCGCGATAACCTGTTGCAACGTCCCTGTAAGGACATTGATATTGTTTGTTTGGGTAATGCGATTGAATTAGCCACCACTTGCGCTGCTCAATTCACTCCTGTTCCCAAAGTTTCATGGTTTAAGAATTTTGGAACAGCACATTTTTATGCAGAGGGTTTCGATATCGAATTTGTGGGAGCAAGAAAAGAAAGCTATCAGCGGGATTCCCGCAATCCCATTGTAGAACCTGGTTCGCTGCAGGATGACCAGGAGCGTCGCGATTTCACGATCAACGCTCTTGCATTTGAACTCAATGCGGAAAGCGTACTTGATCCACATCCTGCCATCATCGATCCTTTCAATGGCTTAGCCGATCTTGAACACCAAATCATCCGCACTCCGCTTTCTCCAGAGAAAACGTTCAGTGATGATCCGCTTCGCATGTTGCGCGCCATTCGATTTGCTTCTCAACTGAATTTCAGCATACAGGCGGAGACGTTATTGGGGATTACCGATACGGCATCCCGCATCTCCATCATCAGTCAAGAGCGCATCACCGATGAATTCAATAAGATGTTGCTATCTGCCAAGCCATCAGTGGGACTCGATCTTTTGTATAAAACGGGACTCTTACAAGAGGTTTTTCCACAGTTGGTTGAACTTGTAGGAGCAGAGTATGTGGATGGGAAAGGGCATAAAGACAATTTTTATCATACCCTCCAGGTAGTCGATAACATTGCGCCGCATACCTCGAACCTCTGGTTGCGTTGGGCGGCTTTGCTGCACGATATTGCAAAACCTGCGACAAAAAAATTTGAAAAGGGCACGGGCTGGACGTTTCATGGTCATGAGGTAGTAGGTGGCCGCATGGTACCCAAGATTTTTACTAAATGGAAGCTTCCATTGAATGAACAAATGCGGTATGTCCGCAAATTGGTAGAGCTTCACTTACGCCCCATTAGTCTCACCAAAGAAAACATCACCGATTCTGCAATACGCAGGTTGTTGTTTGATGCAGGTGAGGATTTGGAAGACCTGATGACCCTTTGCGAAGCAGATATAACTTCAAAGAACGCGGCCAAAGTAAAGCGGTTTCGATCCAACTTTGAGATGGTGCGTGAGAAACTCAAAGCGGTAGAAGAAAAAGATAAAATCCGAAACTGGCAACCTCCCATCACCGGTGAAATCATCATGTCGACATTCAATTTGTCTCCGTGCAGGGAAGTCGGCATAATCAAAACTGCCATTCGAGAAGCTATCTTAGATGGAATAATTGAAAATACGTACGAAGCGGCGCATGGAATGATGATGGAAGAAGCTGCAAAGCTGGGATTGACTTCTATTGAACCCTCTTGAACCAGGTTATTTGCCGCTTTGCATAATTACGCGTGTGTTGCTTGATTTTCTCCACCGCTTCTTCGCGCGAGCATTTTCCATCCAGGTAATCAAATAGTTCTTGGTATCCCACTGTTTGAAGGGGACTCAACTGTCGATATGGATAAAGATCTCGGACTTCCTGTTCCAGTCCCTCTTGCATCATCCGATCCACTCGTTCATTGATGTTCTGATATAATTCTTCTCTCTCGGGATGGAGGATGCGGTATTCCAGTTCAACAGGATCTCCGTTGAAGACCAAAGGTGATGTGCTATTTTGCTGAAATGCATGTATGGGCTCGCCCGTATGAAGAATCACTTCCAGCGCTCTCATCATGCGTTGTGGATTGTGCAGATCGATGTAATCTCCTGATCTGGTATCGCGTGTTTGCAATTCGGTTCGTAGGTTGTCGATCCCTTTTTCTGTATAGAGTTGAACGACCTGTTCACGAATTTCAGATGGGACTTCTGGAATTGCATCGAGGCCCTCTACCAACGCTTTAATGTAAAGACCCGTTCCTCCACAAACAATCACATGATCGTGTTGCTCAAGAATGAAGTGTACGTATTGGGATGCCTCTTTTGCAAAACCTGCGGCGGTAATGGGCTCATGAATGGTGTGATTGGCTATGAAATGGTGGGGGACTGCCTCACGTTCTGCGTCTGTTGGTCGCGCTACACCGATGCGTAATTCCCGATAGCATTGACGCGAATCTGCTGAAATAATTTCTGTCCCCAATTCGGTTGCTAACCGAATTGCCTCAGCTGTTTTACCAGAGGCGGTTGGTCCCGCTACAATGATGCATTTTTTTTTCAGTGCGTTCAGTTGAGGTGCTTATTAAAAAAGTCGATTGTTCGCTGCCAGGCCAATTGAGCAGCAGCGGCATTGTAACGGGTGGGTGCTGTATCATTATGAAAAGCGTGGTTCACATTCTCATACATGTACAATTCATACTGCACCTTGTTTTCTTTGAGTGCATTTTCATAGGCAGCTATTCCGGCATTGACTCGTTCATCCAGCGAAGCGTAGTGCAGCTGAATGGCTGCTTTGATCTTGGGTACTTCGGATGATTCTGGTTGCCGACCATAAAAAGCGACCGCCGCATTCAGGGAGGGTACCGAAACCGCGAGCGTATTGGCCATTGCTCCACCCCAACAGAATCCTACGCATCCAATTTTTGCTGTAGCATCTTTTCGGGTCTTGATGTATTCCACTACTCGAATAAAATTTTGGTTGCTGTCTTCTTGCTTGAGTTGAGTAAATTTTTGTCGCGCTTCATCTTCGTTTTCTGGAGTGCCTCCAAGAGGAGCAAGGGCATTGGGAGCAATAGCAAGAAATCCTGCCTTGGCTGCTCTTCGTGTAACATCTTCAATGTGCTTATTGAGTCCCCTGTTTTCATGAATCACAATCACCACCGGATATTTTTTCACTGCTAGTGGGCGTGCTACATACGCCTTCATTTCTCCTTGCACACCTGGATAGCTAATGGTCTCTGTAAACAGGTTTTCGTCGGATGTAACCGCTGCATGTGCTTGGTTGACTTCAATGAGCGGAAGCAGTGCGTTGGCTGCCGCAACACTGCCGGTTAATGCAATAAGGCGCTTCATGAATTCTTGTCGCGATAACGGCTTGTGCGTGTACTCGTCGTACAGGTTAATGATCTGTTGATCCATGATTCAATTTGTAAACGGGTGATGAACTATATCGCATTATCTTCTTCCGATCCCTCTTCGGTAAAACCGGAGTCCTCGTCTCCTTCTGTACCTTCTTCGCCTTCGTCAGAGAATCCTTCTCCCAATGATGAGAGGTCGTATTTCTCTTCTACATCTGCAAACCGATCTCCCAGTATGCTTTTTATGCCGTATTGACT
Organism: Chitinophagaceae bacterium; assembly: GCA_017856605.1. Lineage (GTDB taxonomy): Bacteria > Bacteroidota > Bacteroidia > Chitinophagales > Chitinophagaceae > Pollutibacter. The sequence continues at coordinate 6,405 of JAFMES010000040.1, read as the reverse complement.
GGGACCTACACCTTCTTTACGCGTCACGTTTGGATAGGTCAACTTTGAGCTGACGTCTTTGGAAACGCCGATCAATTGAATAAGGAAGGTCCAGTTTTTTGCAAAGTCGTATACGTAAACAAATTTTTGTCCCGTATCACGGATCTCAGAACCAATGGTGGTTTCAAACATGTCGAGTGGGTCGACTTTATACTCAACGCCTTCGTACTTCTCCAGGCTAATGGCTCTTCCACGCTGCCAGTTGTCGTTACTCCTGTAAAAACTGGCCTGATGGATGCTGTCAAATTCAAAGGCGGACAGGATGCACTGATGCAGTTCAAAAAACGATTGCTCGTGCAGAATTGCAACATCCCGGTATACGGTGTCATCTTCTTCGTAAAATACGCGAAACTTGAGGACGGCCATGAGAGCAAATTAATGAAAAAAGCGGATGGCTCAGAATTTCATTCCAAAGGTCAGGAATACATTTCCATTGTTGCCTTTGACGGTACCGGGAGCAAAAAATCCATTATCGAGTTTGTATGGAAAATTCACATCGCTGATCAGCTGATGCACGTAGGTAAGGTCTATGATATAGCCTTTATTGCGGTAGCCAATTCCACCGCTGATGTTGGTTTGAGCTGATTTCAATGCACCATTGCTGTATGCGTTGCTGAGGGAGTTGTATCCGGCCCTCACCATCAAGGTGTTGAATTTTAATTCACCACCTACTCTAAGATTTACGGCAGAACGAAACTGCTCACCAACGGCTTTATTCAATTCATCGAGGTAGTTTACGCCGTTGGCAGTGCTTGCAGTAGAAAAACGGGATTTGCCATAATTGATGAATTCAGCGTCGGCACTGATGAATCCCCGCTGTTTGGTCACATCTTCTACCTCCTGAAATACATAGGAGATGCCCACGTTCATTCGGGAAGGCGTTCTGTAATCGTATTGAAATTCTCCGGGTTCACCGTTGTTGAGATCGTAAGAACTTTGTTTGAGGACACCCTGACCTTGAAAGCCTTCCACGTCGGTGGTCATGCTGGTGGAATAGAAATCATCCAGGTTGTAAAAAATGGGCGAATGATAGGAGAAGCCGACGCGAAGTTGTTGAACCGGGCGAACAATCAATCCCAATTTGACTCCCACGCCCAGTCCCTCTGTTAGAAGGTTTTCAACGGTTTCAAAATAATTGAAATTATTGTTCTTGTTGTTGGTTGCATCGGATTCGCGATAAGTGATTGTACGCTCGTATTCCAGTCGGTTGAACGTTAATGCGCCTCCGATGTAAAGACGATCCTGAAAATTTCCGCTGGCTGCAATGAAATAATCATTCAGACTTCCTTTTGTGTCGACTCGTTGATCTTGAATGACGCCTGTTTGAGGAGTTGCCAGACTTCGGTAACCGCGGACGGTGCCACCGGGACCAGAAACGGTATCAATCAAATACGTATTGAGAGCGAGGCTGGAACCAAAGGGAAATTGAGTGGCAGCGCGATTGGGATCGGTTACATTATTATTGATGAGTTCTTCCAGGTATTTCTCCGAATAAGAGCTTTCGTTGTTGGTGCCTTTGAGTCGCGTTTGATTATTAAAATTTACACTTCGGTTGATGCCGACACCAAACGTGAAATTTCTCCAGTTGCCATTCATCGATCCATCCCGTGGCATGACTACCCCAAGGTTGTTGATATCAAATGCCGTTTTTTTCGATTTGGCATCACCATTGAGGTAATTGGTTCGAGTCGAATTCAGTCCCAATGATGGCGTAAATACAAACTCATTGGTCTTGAAAAATGCCAATCCCGCGGGGTTGACCATGGCTGTAGAAATATCTCCCCCCAGTGACGTGACTGCACCGCCAATGGCCCTTGCGCGAGCTGTTCCTCCATTTCCAATCATGGAATAGCGCAACGCATCGATTGGCTCCTGTGAAAGGACAGGCTGCAAAAGTGTAAGCCCGATGAGGGAGAGGAGTAGTCTCATGATGTTTTCAGATCTCAATTACCGCCGCGACCAAAAGAGCGAACGGGAGCTGAACCGCTGCTGCTGCCCGAAGAACTGCCTCCGGAACTATTGCTGTAGTTGCTGGACCCGCCGCTGCCGCTGTTGGAAAATGTACGCACGGGTGACCCATTGTAGCCGCTGTTGCTGCTCCTTGGGTTGTATCCACCACGGGGACTTCCTGAACTATTATTATAGTACTGACCACCACCGGAGCGATAAACACCACTTCCGAATTTCGAATTAAAATTCTGTTGAGAAGGGGGATTGTAATTGCCCAGGTTGTACATGCGTGGACCAGTAGAACGTGGCGTATTGAACTTGGGATTATTGATCACAATGATGGGCGAACCATAGAAATAGGGAGAGAAGGGACTGTAAAATAATGAAGATCCAAAATAGGAAGGTCCGAACATGCCACCGTAGAAGGGGCTTCCAAAACCTATGCTGGTTCCCCAACCCCAACCGCGGTTGAAGCCGTCAAAATACAGACTGTTGTTCCAATATGGATTGTTCCAATAAGCAAAATCATCATCAAATGCCCTCCAGCGGGATCCCCCAAATGTCTTCATCCGAAGGTAGCGCTCGTTTAGAGGAGTGCGAGATGCATCATACCCATCTTGCTGATCGTAATCGTCAACGTTTACGTATCCGCTGTTGGATGGTGTAGGGGAATAATATACATCATCAGGTGTCTGTCCGCTCCTGTAAGCAGTGCTGCATCCCATTACTACGGAACCCAGCAACAATACAAGTAAGGTCCTCTTCATATGACGCGATTTATCATTGGTTCGAAGTTACTACTTTTGCGCTAACGCAACTTTAAAATTAGACGTTTCAACGCGTCAAAAGTTGCTCTTTGATTCATAAAAATTGTTAAATCAGTTGAGTTATGGGCAATGAGGTGACTAAACGGGCCAGCGATTATTCCCAGTGGTACAACGACCTGGTTCTCAAGGGGGGGTTGGCCGACTATTCCGCAGTGCGCGGGTGCATGGTGATCAAGCCGTATGGCTATACCCTGTGGGAAAATATGCGCGATGTCTTGGATAAGATGTTCAAAGACACTGGTCACACCAATGCCTACTTCCCACTCTTTGTTCCCAAGTCGTTTTTGGAAAAAGAGGAAGGCCATGCAGAGGGATTTGCAAAAGAATGTGCGGTAGTCACTCATTACCGATTAAAGGGCGACCCTCAGCAAAAAGGAAAATTGATCGTGGATCCGGATGCACAGCTCGAAGAAGAGCTGATTGTTCGTCCCACCAGCGAAGCCATTATCTGGAACGCGTATAAAGATTGGATTCAATCGTATCGGGATCTTCCCTTGCTCATCAACCAATGGGCCAACGTAGTGCGATGGGAAATGAGAACACGGTTGTTCTTGCGTACAGCAGAGTTTTTGTGGCAAGAAGGCCATACGGCGCATGCCACTGCGGAAGAAGCAATTGAAGAAGCTGAAAAGATGCTGCACGTGTATGCCGACTTTGTAGAGAATTACATGGCGCTTCCCGTAATCAAAGGTGTGAAAACCCCCAACGAGCGCTTTGCGGGTGCATTGGAGACCTATTGCATTGAAGCATTGATGCAAGATGGAAAAGCATTGCAGGCGGGCACTTCGCATTTCTTGGGACAAAACTTCGCAAAGGCGTTTGATGTAAAATACCTGACCAAAGAAAATAAACAGGAGTTTGTATGGGCAACCTCCTGGGGTGTATCCACTCGGTTGATTGGTGCTTTGGTTATGGCGCACAGTGATGATGAGGGACTCGTTCTTCCTCCTCGTATTGCCCCTTTGCAAGTGGTCATCGTTCCCATTTATAAGGGACCAGAACAAAAAATGCTGGTCGATGAAAAAGTGCATGCCATCGTTGCAGAGCTCAAACAAAAAGGGATTTCCGTTAAATACGATGATAACGACAATACGCGACCCGGTTGGAAGTTTGCCGAATACGAGCTCAAGGGCGTTCCGGTTCGCATCGCGATTGGCCCCAAAGACATTGAAAACGGCGTGGTAGTTGCCCGCCGCGATACCAAAGAAAAATCATCCGTGCCCGCGGCGGGCCTGGCTGATCACATCAGTGGTCTGTTGGATGACATTCAGCATAACCTGTACAATCGCGCATTGCAGTACCGAGAATCCCATATCACCTCAGTCAATAGCTGGTCCGAATTCAAAGAAGTACTGGAAACCAAAGGGGGTTTCATATCTGCGCATTGGGATGGAAGCAGAGAGACTGAAGAAAAGATCAAAGAAGAAACTAAGGCGACGATCCGCTGTATTCCCCTCAACAACGCACAGGAACAGGGAGTATGTGTATACTCGGGTAAGCCTAGTCAACAGCGTGTGTTGTTTGCGGTTGCGTATTAGGGTTGTACGTTGTATGTTGTAGGTTAGGTGTTGTAGATGACTTTGGAGCGGGCAATCAGGCAAGCACCAATTACGCCGGAACGTTCTCCAAGTCGTGATATCCGCAGCGAGGTATCGTTGTTCACCAGACTCAACGAAAATTTATTCAATACACTTCGAGCCGGAAGCCGGATGTAATCACCTGTCTCCGACAATGTGCCTCCTAAAATAATCAACTCGGGATTGAAAATATTGATCAGTACAGCTAATCCCTTGCCCAGCTTTTCACCGATCTCGCTTAACAGTTCAATGCAAAGCGTATCCTCATTTTTCGCAGCAGTGATGATGTCTTCCAGCGTGGCATCGTTGAGCGATTTATTTTTTTTGAGCGCTGAAGAAGAGGAGCCTTTTTCAATATGTTCTTTGAATTTTCGAATCAGTGCCCAACCGGATGCTTCTGTTTCCAGACACCCTTTCTTTCCGCAATGGCAGATGATTTCGTTGTCGAATAAAGGAATGTGTCCGAATTCTCCACTGAAGCCGGAGCGACCATAATAAATCTTTCCATCTACAACAATGCCTAAACCGATGCCGTAGTCGAGGTTGACGAATAACACATTGCGTTCACTGCTTACCTCACCAGAATAAAATTCTCCAAAGGCCATGGAGCGGGAATCATTTTCCAAATACGTAGGAATTCCGATTTCCTGCTGTATCACTTCGGCCAAAGGCTCTTCCTTGAAATGATAAAAACTGAAGCTGTGACCGGTATGCTGATTGATTCTTCCTGTTAAATTGATTCCGCAACCTAAAATTCGTGCACGCTCAATTTGTGAATGTGAAATAAAATCTTTGATGAGTTGAATGAGTTTTTTAAGCGAATCAGCCGTATTCTCCATCTTGAAAGGCAGCTTATCCTTATGGGTCACCATTCTTTTTTGGAAATCCATCAACCCTACATTCACATGGTACTTCTTTACGTCCACACCTAAAAAAAAGCAAGCATCCGACACCAGTCCAAATACACTTGCTCTTCTCCCACCCGTAGAATCGATTTTTCCCTCATCCTGCAATAATCCTTCTGCAATCAATTCAGTTACCAATGCCGTTGTTTTAGGCACACTGGTGGTAAGCTCTTTGCTCAACTCGGTTATGGAACTACTGCCCCGGTTATCGATGAACTGAACGATGTGCTTCTTCAGGGCCTTATTCTTGTATGCCACCCCTGAAGATGAACCCAGGGTGAACAACTCAAAATTGACCTTCTTGCGCTTGCTTGCCATCGGACTAATTTATTCTCTTTTCCCGAAACGACTGGCTTTTTTGTTCGGTTTGAAGGGATAAAAATTAATAAAAAAATTAACAAAGTTGACGCTTTAAGTAAAATATTTATAAATTACGTCCACCGTAAATAAATTTTGTTAATGGAACAGGTGCCCTCTTTTTCCTCCGTTCAAACTGCAGTTAGTGGGTTGAATTACGGACAACTATATGCCGATGAATTGCGCAATTCTATTCTTCCTTTTTGGTTGCGCTACAGTAAGGATGCTGAGAACGGCGGATATTTTACGTGTCTGACGCGCGAGGGAGAGGTATACGATACCGATAAGTTTGTTTGGTTGCAGGGTCGACAAGTTTGGACTTTCTCCACCATGTTCCGAGTAGTTCAGCAGCGCGATGAATGGCGGGAATTTGCTTTGCATGGAGCCCGATTCTTGCAGCAATATGGCAGAAACGAACAAGGACATTGGCATTTTTCGTTGCAGGCAGATGGCAAGCCACTAACTCATGCTCATAATATTTTTAGTGATTGTTTTGCTGCAATGGGTTTCTCCGCATTGCATGCCATTGCTCCAAGTGCAACGTATCAGCAGATTGCAGCTGAAACGTTTGAAAGTATTTGGAAGCGTCAGCACAATTGGAAAGGTCAGTTCAATAAAACGGTGACGGGAACGCGACCGATGAAAAATTTCACCCTTCCCATGATCTTGTGCAACCTGGCGCTCGAGATGGAGCACATCCTGGGAAAAGAGCGCGTGGATGCGATCATTCCCGAAGTAGTGGATCAGGTG
>JAFMES010000224.1 GCA_017856605.1 Chitinophagaceae bacterium | reverse complement strand
AGACAAAACAACTTGGGGTGGCAGAGAATCTCTAGGGCCACCAGTGGGCGGAATTTGTTGTCCACACGAACAGATGATAACAATGCTCAGCAGATAAAAAAGACTTCTCATACCGTGGTGCAAAGTTAACCGATTATGAGGATGCAAATTGAGAAGGATTTGACTTAACAAAATTGCACCAATGGCAATCTTTATCACCGCATCCTGTGTAAAAATCCCTTGCCATGATCTTGCTCCAAACTTCTTTTACCTGTGCCCTGACCAGTTCAGTATCTTCTTGCGTGATCATTACTCTTTCTGATCGGATCTCTTTTTTTGAGTTGGGCTCAATGAAGTCAAATTCCGTGCTTTGTACCGTGTATTTGCCTTGATCCATATTGTCCACCAACAATTTATAGAATACAGCCTGGCGCCAGTAATCACCTCCATTCGGATCTTTTTCATTCGGTGGTTTCAATTTTTCCCTTGCATTGTCCGGATTCCCTGTTTTGTAATCAACCACATTCACCAAATGCCCATCGAACTCCATTTTGTCGATTTTTCCTTTTAGCGGAACACCATCTACTACTACGTTTTTGATGTTGCGTTCTACTGAAACAATTTTATTAAATGCATTGATGCGGGCTTCATAGTACTGATCCAAGACCTGCTTTCCGTATTCCATTCGACGTTCAAATTCCTCTTTTGTAAAGCTTTCGCGATGACGATACATGTATGAAAAGAAATCGGTGGTCAGTACATCTTTTGAAGGGAAAGACTTGTCGCTGCTGTTTTTCATCTTGGAAAAAAATGATTCCAATGCGTAGTGAACTGCAGAACCAAATTCCAGAGTTTCATTTTTTGGAGAAGGGATGCGGATCAGGTTGTGATAAAAGAATTCAAGTGGACAACTCAGGTAATTATTGAGTGCGGTTACATTCATCACAAATCGCTCCAGCGCTTTATTGATGGTATCGCTGTCGTATGGACTGACGATTGGTGATTCAGGGGACAGGAGTCGAACCAATCTAAATGCATGAAGCTCGGCTTCAGTGAGTTCCGGTTCCTGTACAATAAGGTCGTGTCCAATTCTAATCTCTTCTATGAATTGGCTGGGCTCCAATCCTTTTCCATCTTCTCGGGATCGTGCATAGGAGATATAGAGGTGTTTTTCAGCGCGCGTGAGTGCAACGTAAAAGAGTCGCCTTAACTCCTCTAACCGATCTCCATCTTGGTGCACCATGAACAGGGTATCGGGCAGTTTAAATCCTCCACTATTTACTCTTTTGTTTTCCCAATAAATGGAATTAGAGCCGGCCACAAATACGTGTTCGTATTCCAATCCTTTTGCTCCGTGAACGGTGAGCAGATTTACGCCTTTTTCATTTCCGCCCACCTGTACAATGGGGAGCGAGATGTCTTCTTTCTTCATCATGCGAATGATCTTCATGAATGCTGAAAGGCTCAGGGAAGGATTCCTGCGTGTTTCATCTTTCAGGAAGTCAAAGAACGTGGTAAGTACATTCAATTCCCAGTGTTGATCCTTGGAGCGCATGATGGCAGTTAGCATTCCAGTAGTGCGAATGATGTTATCAAGCAACTGTTGAAGAGTGACATTGGAGACATCGCTAATCAGTTTTTCGATCACCTCTCCTGCGTGCAGCAGTTCAGGCGAAATGAGTTGATCGAATAAATTAGCTCCTGTCCCTTTTCTTTTTTCATCAATGATTTTTCTGAAACCGGTCACTCCTTTTTTATAGCTGCGCTCACTGTTTTCCATGCTAAGCTGGGCGATTTCAAGCGGGCGTATTCCAAACCAATCGTAATGAAGGATCTCGAATAGCAATTGATCCCCGCTGAATGGCGCATCCATTTCTGCGTCTAGGTATTCAAAAACGCAGATGAGTTTTCGAATGAGATTAATATGAAGTAGGTTCAAGTTGCGCTTGCTGTAGTAGGGGATGCTTTTGGCATGCAAAAATTCGCTGATTTCCTCTCCGTATTTGTTTTCACGATAAATCACAGCAATGCGATGAGGTGCGGTTCCTTGGTTGACCAGCTGTGCTATCGCTTCTGTTATGCCAATCATTTCATCCCTGGGAGTAGTGTACGCGCGTAGAATTGGAAGGGTACTGATTGATTTGAGTTCCTCTTTTGCTGTAGTTAGGATTTTTGAAAGTCCCTCTACCTGATGAATCAATCGCTCACGGTTAGCATCAATCAACGTGCGGGCCGCATCCAGTATGGGTTGAATCGATCGGTAGTTTTCGGTAAGCATGATCACCTGCATGCTTGGATATGCTTGTAGGAAGGTGGCCATGTTCTCTACATTGGCTCCTTGAAAACGAAAAATGGATTGATCATCATCTCCTACAACAAAAATATTTGGCTCCTCCCAGTAGCTGATGAGTTGTTTGACTAATTTGTTTTGTATACCGCTGGTATCTTGGTATTCATCAACAAGAACATACTGGAACTGTTCTTGGTAGTTAGCCAGCATATTTTTATTTTCTTCAAATGCACGAATCACCCAATTGATCATGTCGTCAAAATCGTACCGCTTTCGATCCATCATTTTTTTCTGGTAGCGATCGTATTCATCCACTGCTGCACACAAGCGATCCATTGCCTCTACCTGTACACGGTATTTTTCAAGTCTCAAATCACCGGCATTGAACTCTTTGTATTTTTTTTGATAGATGTATTCAGGGCGATTTTTAAGTGATTCCAAATAAGCCTGTGCCGCCTCTTTTACCTGCGGTGCATTCCAGCCCTCTCGTTTCATGGTGCTGAAGAGCTTGAGCAGGTTGTTGGTTTCAAAGTATACGTCCCCTCTGTAGCGTTTCAAAGGATTGCCCTGCTTGAACTGATCAATCAATTCATGCACCATAGCAATGGATTCCAGTTCGGATACCGGATCGAGTGAATTTTTTTCGAAATAAGAGAGGTTGTCTTGAATCACCTGATTGCAAAACGAGTGATAGGTATGGATATTAACGCGGTGAGCATCGGGACCAATCATTTTGAGCAAACGTCGACGCATGGCAATTGTACCGGCATCGGTGAATGTCATGCACAAAATATTTTCAGGACGCGTATCGGTTTCCATCAGGATCTTTCCGATTCGAATGGCCAGAATTTGGGTCTTGCCTGTTCCAGGCCCGGCGATGACCATGACGGGACCTTCAATGCTATCGACCGCCTGCCGTTGCGCCGCATTCAGTCCC
>JAFMES010000039.1 GCA_017856605.1 Chitinophagaceae bacterium | reverse complement strand
TCCCGATTGGATTCGAACCAATGACCTACAGCTTAGAAGGCTGCCGCTCTATCCAACTGAGCTACGGGACCGAACGAGGTGACAAAGATAATTTTTTTTAGCTTGCAAGCAGACGCTTATCTGACGCATGAACGTAAACATCGACCCTTCTTGGAAATTGGCCCTTGAAACTGAATTCAAGAAAGATTATTTCATCGAACTCGTTGAATTCCTTAAAACAGAAAAAGCAAGTGGACAGGTCATTTTTCCTCCAGGATCACTGATTTTCAATGCCTTTAATTTAACTCCTCTAGATCAGGTTAAGGTCGTGATCATTGGCCAAGATCCCTACCACGGTCCTAATCAAGCGCATGGTCTCAGCTTCTCCGTGCAGCAAGGCATTGTCCTACCACCCTCTCTTCTGAATATCTTTAAAGAAATAGAACAGGACCTGGGAGTAAAGATGTCGCGGGTGAATGGCGACCTCTCCCGTTGGGCCAAACAAGGAGTGCTTTTACTCAATGCAACTTTAACGGTAAGGGCGAATCAACCTAACAGCCATTCAGGAATTGGTTGGCAACGATTCACCGATGCAGTGATTCAACAGATCAATGAAAAAAAGAACAACATTGTTTTCATTCTGTGGGGGAATTTTGCAAAAGAAAAAGGTAACCATATTGACGAGAACAAACACTTGGTGCTGCGTTCCCCTCACCCCTCTCCGTTCTCTGCCGATAAGGGTTTTTTTGGATCCAAGCATTTTTCTAAAACAAATGAATACTTGAGTGTTCATGGAATTGAACCCATTGACTGGTTGATCAATTGAATGAAAAAGATACACACATTGATTTATGGGATTACCTGCTTATGGGGAATAATTGCATTTGCATCAACCATGCTGCTTTTTGTACCCTTTATCTGGTCTCTTGGAATTCTTTCAGAGCCCAATCGTACGGCATGGACCATCCGCTTATGTAAGTGGTGGATGGCTATTTTTTTCCCTTTGGCTGGAATACGAGTCCGAATTAAAGGGAAACAGGTTTTTAAAGATGGGGAAAACTATGTGGTAGTATGCAACCACAATTCCATGATGGATGTGCCATTAAGCAGTCCCGGTATTCCCGGAGCAAATAAAACCATTGCTAAGATTGAGATGTCTCGGATACCTCTCTTTGGAATTATCTATAAACGAGGATCAGTGTTGATTGATAGAAAAAATGAAAGCAGCAGGAAAGAAAGTTACGATGCAATGAAAAAAGTACTTTCCCAGGGGATGCACATGTGCATCTATCCGGAAGGAACGCGCAACAAAACCAACTTGCCTTTAAAAGAATTCCATGATGGTGCATTCCGGTTATCCAAAGACACAGGTAAAAAAATCATTCCCTGCATCATCCGAGGTACAAAAGAAATGCTTCCCAGCGATAAGGGATTTTACTTCAAACCAGGAAAGGTAAGTATGGAGTTTTTACCTCCGGTCGACCCTCATGCGTTCGCATCGACACAACTCCTAAAACTGCATATTTTTCAACTGATGTGGGACACAATTGAGCAAGGCGCTACTGAGTATAGAAGTAACGAGTACGATTGACTTTTAAATCGCGAAGAATTCCTGATTTGGGACTGATAGAGATATTAAAAAAGCGATACAATCCAATGGGAGTAACATTGATGGACATTTGCCAGCAATGCAAATCACGCGAGATAAAAGCACTCAAGGACTGCAACTTGAACGTATTGAGATCATAAAATCCGTTGGCACCAATTTTCCATTTCGGGGAAAGACTGAAATCACCATTGAAATTAAAACTCGAAACCAATTGTTTCTTAAAAGTATAATCGGGCTGCAATAGGCGTGTATAGGACAATGAGTAGGAAAAACTAACCGACCATGGAATGCTAAAATCCGTAAACTCTGCAGGATTTCTTCGCATGTATTCCATCTGAGCCATAATCTGGTCGTTGGTCAGGTTTTGAGTAACATCATCATCCAGCTCCTTTTTCTTTTTCTTATCATCTCCCTTTTTACTTTGAAAACTTGCAGAAATATTGATATTACCATTGATCACCGAACCCAAGTTGAATTTTTTTCCTTGCCATGCATACTTGTCGATACGATAACCGGTTGTGGGATCTGTTTGATATGGATCAAGTGAAGCATTTGCAGTGATATTGATCTTTTCGAACAAGTTGCTTCGTGCGTAAAGGTTGAAGGTGGACAACTTAAATGAATCGATCATAAAGTTATATCCACCCGATATACCAAAGCCATCCAAGAGTTTTACTTTTTTCATTTCGGCTTCACCGGAATCGGTCTTAGCCCTCACCTTCATTTCAAGGTTATTGTCAAGTGTAAAACTCATACCGCCAAATTTCTCTGCAGCAAAAGGACCAAAAATACTTCCGTCAAAAACCGACAACAAGACTTTATTGCCGGTACGGTCTACTTGTTCACGATAGACAAAAGGCGACATAAGATCTGGCTTATAATTCACCCCAATTTGCGGACGCATTACATGACGAATGGCTTGTACTTTGGCATCTTTGTTTTTGGATTGATAGGTTCCAAAAATTGCAGTGCTTATCGATAATCCAGTAGTAACCTCTCGTGCAGCATAAAAACCTTTTTGAATTGATGTATCTAATTTTTCAGTCGCAGGATTCCACGTACGAATGAATTTTTGTGCATACCAGCGTTCTCTAAATGACACACTGGGTGCGATTTGAAACGGTCCCAATGCAGGCAAAGAAAGCGTTATGGGTATATCATGACTCGCTCCCCACTGGAAAGTGTCGATCAATTGTTTGAATTGAAATGCAGTATCATAAAAAGAGATCAAGCCCCTATACGTACCATTATACGCCAATCCCAACTTCTCATACCACTTGGCTGGTCCAACCGATTCTTTTGGCTGGAAAGGATAAATGGTATTCATAACAAGGGCGATATCTGGAAGGTTTAAATTCACTACCCGTGTTGCGGTGTTCTGATTGTGGTTGAGGTTCACAGCTAGGTTAAAAGGTGTTCCCTGAAAAGTTTTCTGGAAAGAGATGGAGGAACTCAATTGGTTTGTGAAGTTAATTGGCTGCATGTAGTTTCCTGTTCCAGCAGTATTGCCTCCAAAACCAGGATTGACTAAAGCACCATTGGGAACCAAGGATAAATATTTACTGCTACCCGCATTCACATTGGCACTGAACGTAACTCCGGGGCGTGCTTTACTATCCATGCTATGCGACCAGGTAACAAAGAAACTTTTATTCTGCCGAAAATCCGGATCTCCTTTGAAAGCAAACTTGGTGTTTTGTAGACTGATGTTAAAATTTCCGCTGTAGCGATAGCGCACTCTATACGCTGGAGAAAAATTTGCCCTCCATGATCCATATGAATAAAGATCAAACCACAACTTTGCATCCAAAAAATCGTTAAACGCTTTGTAATATCCAAGTCCCTCCAATCCCACACCAAAATCTTCTGTAACGGTGAATTGTGGTGGAAGAATACCTGATTGCCTTCCCTTTTTCATGGGAAAAATTCCAAAAGGCAGGTAGACAGGCACAGGAACGTCTTCAAATTCTGGATGCACCGGTCCTGTTACCACCAATTTTTTATTCATGAATTTGGCCTTACTGAACCGAAAAGCAAAATGGGGTGTATCCAAATTACAGGTAGTGAATCGGCCTTTACCTGCAAAAAACGTTTCACTATCAATTTTTTTGACTTTTTCAGCAAAATTGAACAACTCGTCCTGCTGAAAAAACGAACTATAGGTCAATCCTTTTTGGGATTTAAAATTAAAACTGAGGCTATCACTGACTGTAACTGTTTCCCCTTGTTTTAGTTTGGCCATTCCCATGACCAATCCAGAGGTATCACGGGTCATCTTAGCCAAAACGTACTGGGTCTGTTGGTTGAATTCGATTCGAGGTGCTGAAAGTACAATGTCTTCGTACTTTACTTCTGTCTTTCCAAAGAGAAAGATCTTTTTTGCATCAACATCCAGGACCATGGAATCCTCTGCTTTGTAATCTACCGGCGAGGTAATTGAATCTTTGGAAATTTTCAATGGAATGGTATCGACCCTGGAAGTTTGGATGACCGAATCCTTTTTTTGAGAATATGCTGCTTGTGAAATTGTTAAAAGCAGTAGCAACCCTGAACACAAAATCAAGAAAGAAAGGGATTTTGGGTTAAATTTGCTTTCAGCCTGCAGCATAATTGTTGGCGCTCAAAATTAATCAAATAAGTTGTAAGAACTTGTGAAGATTCCAAGTATAACATGTCCTCGTAGCTGTTCTACCATGATTAAAACGGTAAAATCGTTCTTCTTATTGGCATTAGTGCTCTTTTTTGCTGAACTGGCTCCTGCACAGTCCACCTCAAAAGCGCCAAAAATCAGGACCATCATCATCGATGCAGGTCATGGCGGCACCGATCAAGGAGCCAAAGGCACCTACTCTACAGAGGCACAAATCACCCTTAAGCTGGCACTTCGTTTGGATACCCTCTTAAGGGAAGAGTTGCCTTCTACACGGATCGTTATGACCAGAACGACCGACATTTTTCACCATGTCCGTGAAAAAGCAGATATCGCCAACAGGGAAAAAGGAGACCTTTTCGTTTGTATACACGTAAATGCTGCTCCTCCAAAAAAGACCATTACGGGATATAAATCGGTCGCCTATTACAAGGGCAAAGGAAGTAAACGAAAAAAGTATTACAAGAAAGTACCGATTTATAAAACTTCTCCCAATCCGATGTTTGGCACGTCCACCTATGTGTGGGCAGCAGACCGTTCAGATGAAAAAGCACAAGGAATCATTGCAGATGACCGGTATGAATCTTCCGCTGAGATCATGGATGTACCGGATGTCAATAGTCCAGAAGCTCTAATCAAGGCCAGGTTATGGTCGCAAAAATTCTTTAAAAACTCAGTTCAGCTTGCTTCAATGATTGAAAATGAATTCACGGTAATTGGTCGCAAAAGCATGGGAGTCTTGCAACGCAATCATATGGGAATATGGGTGCTGCAAGCGACTAACATGCCTGCTGTTTTGATCGAAACTGGTTTTATTACCAATCAGGAAGAAGAAGATTACCTTAACAGTGAAGTCGGACAAGCAGAAATGACAAGGTCCATTGCCAATGCCATCCTTAAATACAAAATAGCCGTAGACGGCAAATGACCACCAACACTACAAGACCATGAAAGTCTCCAATGAAACAAAAATCGGTGCGCTCGCGGCCGTCGCCATTACCCTACTCATTCTAGGGTTCAATTTCCTAAAAGGAAAGAATTTATTCCAGAAAAAAGCAACCATGTACATGACCTTCACCAAAGTAGAAGGCCTGAATGTGGCCGATGGAATTAAGATCAATGGACTGCGCGTTGGTTCTGTTGAGGCGTTGGATGAAAGTGACGCCGATGTATCAGGCGTGGTGGTTTCTTTTCAATTAACCAGGGGGATCAATATCCCAAAGGACTCCTATGGCAAGATTACTTCAGCTCCATTGGGATCCACTTCCATCAACATTACGTTGGGATCTTCCAATGAATTCTTAGCCGATGGAGATACCCTAAAGGGAATCGACTCTAAAAGCATGATGGATGATCTTCAGGATCGCATTGAGCCTACCATGCAAAATGTAAACAAAGCATTGCTTTCTTTGGATAGCACTATACGAAAAATTAACAGTACAATTGATGAACAGGCTCAGCAAAATATAGCAACAGCACTTCGTGAAATTGCTCAAACCACCCAACGTTTAAACGATCTGCTAGAACCCGGAAAAGGCGCATTAAGCAAAAGTCTGGATCATGTGGAAAGTGTAGCAAGCAATATTCGGCAAAACAATGATTCCATCAATCAGATCATTGGAAATTTGAATACGGTATCGCGGCAATTGGCCAGCAGTAATTTGAACGGAGTTGTTTCATCGCTGGATCAATCCATCCTCCAATTGAATAATCTTCTCAAAAATATCAACGAAGGAAAAGGGACAATTGGTAAACTGGCCAAAGACGAACAACTGTACAAGCAGTTGAATAGTACTACAAACAGTCTAAATATTTTATTACAAGACCTGCGCCTTCATCCGAAACGGTACATCAATGTGTCCGTTTTTGGCAAAAAAGACAAGTCCGGTCCATTGATGACTGCCCTACCCGACTCCTCTGCAAATCAATAATTACGTGAGAACCGCTTGGTTTTTGATACTATTTTTGCTTTGTCCATGGGCACAGTCTGCCTATGCGCAACTACCCGGCGATCCTTCCCAAGTCCAGTTTGTGCAAGTTGTTAGAGCGAATAAATTCATTCGGGTAAAGATGGATGCTGGTACAGAATTAAATATGTTGGTTGGAAATGTCTTGATGAAACAAGGGAGCACACTCATTGAATGCGATAGTGCAATTCAAAATATAGCCCTAAATCAAATTGAAGCTTTTGATAATATTCACATCAACGACAACGACTCAATTCATACCTACTCCAACTACATGAAGTACGATGGGAATACAAAAATTGCCCAATTAAAAGGAAAAGTTCGATTAACAGATGGGAAAGGCACCCTAACTACCGATGCATTGGAATACAACGTCTCCAATAAAGTTGGAACATATACAACGGGAGGCAAAGTAGTCAATGAAAAATCCGTATTGACTAGTCGCATTGGGATTTACTATGCCGATATACGCGAAGTCTACTTTCAAAAAAACGTCAACCTGGTAGACCCTGAATATAAAATGTCAACCGACACCTTGCTCTATAACGTAAATACAGAAACTGCAACATTTGTCGCGCGCACTACCATCAACGATGGGAAAAGTAAAATCCTTACCCGAAGTGGGTTTTACAATCTCAAACAAGGCAATGCTCAATTTGATAAACGCCCCATTATCATTGACAGCACCCAAACGGTGCTGGCTGACTCAATCGTATACAATAAGAAAACTGGACAAGGTTCGGCATACCGGGATGTTATTTATAAAGACACGCTTCAAGGAGTATCCATGTTTGCCGGAACTGCTCGTTTTAATAACCAAACAAAATCGATAATTGCCTATCAGCGACCCCTGATGGCAATAAAGCAGAATTCAGATTCACTTTTTATAGCAGCGGATACCCTGGTTTCCGAGTACCTAAAGAAGGATACCCTTAAAAAAATTACTTCCGATACCCTGCGGTATTATAAAGCCTATTTCAATGTTCGAATTTTTTCAGATTCGCTCCAGGGGAAATGCGACTCCTTATTCTATTCCGCTGTAGATTCCACTTTTAGTTTTTATCGGGATCCCGTTATCTGGGCACAGGAAAGTCAAATCAGCGGAGATACGATTTATGTAGTCACTCGAAACAAAAAAGCTGAAAAAGTATTTGTCAACCAAAACGCTTTCTCAGTGAACCGAACAACAGAAGGCAAATACAATCAACTCAAAGGCAATGCAATCAATGGACAATTTGCTAATGGAGAGATTGACTTTTTGAGAGCGAAAGGGAATGGAGAAAGCCTTTATTATTTGCAAGACGAAGACAGTGCTTATATTGGCATGAGCTATGCCATGGCCGATGCAATCACCATGAAATTTTTGAATAAAGAATTGAAACGCGTATCCTGGGTGAGCGGCGTGACCGGATCAACGTATCCCATCAAACAGATTCCAGAAGACAAAAAAGAACTACGCAATTTCAAATGGCTGGAGGGAGAACGGCCCAAAAGCATCAGCGATCTGAAACGGAGATAATCGAGTAATTAATTCTTACTTTAGCGGATTCATCGCACCGTACATGCTTTTAATAATTTTTGCTATAGGGTACCTAGCCATTGCTTTTGAACACCAAATTCGATTGAATAAGGCATCAAGTGCTTTGCTCACCGGCGTTTTGTGTTGGGTTTTCTATGCCCTCGAACATGGTGATGCGACTCATGTTCAACATGAACTGTTGGAACACGTGGGTGAACTTTCAGGTATTATATTCTTTTTAATGGGAGCAATGACGATTGTTGAACTAATCGATGCCCACGATGGATTTGATGTCATTTCATCCCAAATTAAAGCACGTTCTACCACACAACTTCTGCTTTTACTAACAGTGATCACCTTTGTATTGTCTGCAATACTCGACAACCTTACTGCAACCATTGTTATGATTTCATTGACAATGAAAATAATTGAAGAGGAGAAGGAACGACTGGCCTTGGCGTCACTGATTGTAATTGCGGCCAATGCTGGAGGTGTATGGTCGCCTATCGGAGATGTAACAACAACCATGTTGTGGATGGGTGGACAACTCACCACCCCTACTATGATGCAAAATCTTATATTACCAAGCATCGTGTCGGTTCTAATTCCCTTTATGGCAATACGACCATTGATCCGACATCAGCCAAGCTCGTCAAAACGACTTAATCCTTCGGAAAAAAATAACGTACCTGTTGAAAGGAATCTTGTTTTTTATACCGGAATACTTTCCTTGTTATTTGTCCCCCTGTTTAAAACCTTAACGGGTCTCCCTCCCTTCATGGGTATGCTTTTTTCATTGGGAGCCATGTGGTTGATTACAGAGTTCATACATAGCGGAAAAGATCAAGTGGACAAACACCACTTGTCTGTTAACTATGTCATTCGGAAAATAGATACTCCAAGCATTTTATTCTTCCTTGGAATTCTGCTCAGTGTGGCAGCGCTTCAATCCTCTGGCACATTGACTGCATTAGCAGATTGGATGAGTAATGAAATAGGCGAACAGCGAGTGGTGGTGGTAGCACTGGGATTACTTTCTTCCATCGTTGATAATGTACCCTTGGTTGCAGCTGCACAAGGGATGTATTCGTTGGAGCAATTCCCACAAGATCACCCCTTTTGGCAGTTCATGGCATACTGCACGGGAACAGGTGGAAGCATTCTAATTATTGGATCCGCAGCTGGTGTGGCAGCAATGGGACTAACGAAAATTGAATTTTTTTGGTACCTCAAAAGAATCAGTCTCTGGGCATTGCTGGGTTATGCAGCAGGTGCAGTAGTTTACCTTCTCATGTGCTGGAATCAATGACCCTGTGCAGCCAGGAAGCGCTCGGCATCAATAGCTGCCATGCATCCACTGCCAGCAGCAGTCACCGCTTGGCGATAATTTTTATCTTGAACATCACCGCAGGCAAAAACCCCTTCAATATTTGTTTTTGAGGTTCCCGGAATGGTTTTTATGTATCCGGTTTCATCCATATCAAGCTGACCTTTGAAAATATCGGAGTTGGGTTGATGTCCAATTGCCACAAAAAATCCTGAAATGGGAATTTCTTGAGATTGTTGGGTGACCGTATCTTTTATGCGTACGGCCTCGACTTTTTTATCACCAAGAATTTCCTCGGTTTCAGTATTCCAATACATCTTGATATTGGGAGTATTTTTCACCCGGTCCTGCATGATCTTGGATGCCCGCATTTGATCCCTGCGAATGAACATATGAACCGTTGTGCACAGTTTACTTAGGTAATGCGCCTCTTCTGCTGCAGTATCACCAGCTCCGACTATAGCCACTTCCTTTCCGCGGAAAAAGAACCCATCACATACCGCGCAGGCGCTGACTCCAAATCCATTGAGGCGCTGCTCACTTTCCAGTCCCAACCATTTGGCCGAAGCACCAGTTGCAATAATCACTGCGTCTGCATGCATCTCCTTTTCCTCATCAATCCACACCTTAAAAGGACGTGAATGAAAGTCGACCTTTGTGGCCATTCCATAGCGGATATCGGCACCCATTCGTTTAGCTTGTTTTTCGAAGTCAACCATCATTTCTGGGCCTTGAACTCCTTCGGGGTAACCAGGGTAATTCTCAACTTCAGTGGTAATGGTCAACTGTCCCCCAGGCTGAATTCCCTGATACAAAACAGGATGGAGATTCGCTCGAGATGCATATATAGCCGCCGTATACCCTGCTGGTCCTGATCCAATGATCAGGCAACTTACTTTTTCAATTTCGTTACCCATGTTGAAAAATTAATCGGGCAAAAGTACATCATTTAGGGATTATGATGGAACGGTACTGTGCAGCATAACCTCCAAAATATCCTAAAGCCCCGTTGCTTATGTTACCGAGGATTTTAGTGGGACTAGAAAACGGGTTGCCAATACTTTGGAATGAGAATTCATAGGTCCTCCAAAAATCGTACGTCACTTTATCGATGTTGCATATTTTAACCGTAACCGTATCCCCTTTTCGAAAAAATGCGGTGGAATCGCTAAACTCTGCATTCTTATCAAACCCTTTATCAACCGATACGGTATAGGAAGTTCCATCAATGATCTGGTCGTCAAACACACTATTGAATCCGGGAAGAAATGCTCCTTTGCCTATCCGGGTATAGTACCGAATATAATCGCCTAACCCGGGACGATCTTTCCCTTTGAGTTTAATCTGAACATCGTTGGTATCTTTTGCAAGAGGAATTTTTTCCCACCACAATGAATCGATTTGTCGAGTCAATTCAGGCACGGTTGTTTTTGCTGTGTACGATTTTCCGCCAGTTTCTATTGTAAGTGTATAGGAAGTATTGAGTTTACCTCTAAAAAACAAGGATGTTCCTGATGTAGTATAAAAAACAACGGTCCCACCTGCATTTACAATCGAGTCTTGCGTGAGAGCGACTGTTGAACTTCCATCACTAATGTTCACGCGAGCATTTCTAATAAAGGAGGAGGATAGCACCTTGGGATCAATTTTTCCAAAGTAATCGAGGCTGTTGGACAAAAACACCACAGGGGGAAGATCATTTTCTATTGTAGCATCCACAACCAAACTGGCTGCTGTTGGGTCCAATTGAATGTCGATGTCTTTCTCACAACCCAAAAGGATTAGGGCAACCAAAAAACCACATACAATTCGCATGTAGAAATAACAAAGAGATCTTGAAAGGGTTTAAAAAAACCCCGCTGAAAAGCGGGGTTTTGGGTACTTCTTAACCTAAATATGCTTTAAGAGCGTTGCTGTATCGTGCTTTTTGCAAGCGCTTGATCGCCCGCTCTTTGATTTGACGAATTCGCTCTTTTGTAAGATCGTATTTCTGACCAATTTGTTCGATGGTGACTCCATTTTCACCATCCAAACCAAAATAGGCATTGACAATTTCTGCTTCGCGGGGACTGAGTGACTTCAATACCCTTCTGATCTCAGCACGAAGTGAATCCTTCATGACGTCATCATCGGTGTCATCACTTCCTTCAAGCAAATCTCCCATGGCTACATCTTCAGCTTCGTGAACCGGTGCATCAAGGGAAGTGTGACGGGTATTGCTTTGGAAAATGTTATTGATCTCCGTTTCGCTCATCTCTAGAATTTCAGCCAACTCCTCGGTGGAAGGTTCACGCTCGTGCTCCTGCTCAAACGCCATATAGGCTTTATTGGCTTTGTTGTAAGTACCAATTTTATTTTGAGGAAGGCGAACCAAGCGTCCTTGTTCAGCAAGTGCCTGAAGGATGGACTGACGAATCCACCAAACTGCATACGAGATGAACTTAAAACCTTTTGTCTCATCGAAACGTTGTGCAGCTTTTATCAAACCCAAGTTTCCCTCGTTGATGAGGTCACTCAATGAAAGACCCTGGTGTTGGTATTGTTTCGCAACGGAAACAACGAAACGAAGATTGGCCTGAACCAATTTATCGAGAGAACGTTGATCGTTCATTTTGATACGCTGAGCAAGGATGGTTTCCTCTTCAGGCGTAATCATTGAAATTTTAGAAATCTCTTGAAGGTACTTTTCAACCGCTTGTGAGTCACGGTTCGTGATCTGGGTTGCTATTTTTAATTGCCTCATAGTTAAGTTGGGTACGTCCTTTAAAGGGACGTTTGGGGTTGGTTAATGGTTGCTAAGAAATTGTTATTTCAGTGGGATACGGAGGCAAGTGCAAAGATAATTTTCCCAGAGCAAGAATCAAAGTTCCTGATCGAGAAAAATATCCCCAACAACAGGTAAAACAACAAAAAAGGTGACTAAAAGTTTGAATTCATGCAGATTAAGATTTTTCAAAGAAGTAAATTCGCATCATGTTAGTGGACCTCCGATCCGATACGGTTACTCTGCCTTCCCCAGCTATGCGGGAGGCCATGCAAAATGCACCCTTGGGGGACGATGTTTTTGGAGAAGACCCTACAGTTAATAGACTGGAATCGCTTGCTGCCCAGACCTTTGGAATGGAGGCTGCTGTTTTTTGTCCCAGTGGAACCATGACCAATCAGATCGCAATTAAATGCCATACCCAACCGGGTGATGAGGTGATTTGTGATGAAAACTCACATGTTTACCAATATGAAGGAGGAGGAATTGCCTTTAATTCTGGCTGTTCTGTGAAACTGCTCGCAGGCGACCGTGGAAGGATCACAGCAGATCAGGTAGAGTCGGCCATTCAGCCCGATGATCCCCATCGGCCGGTATCCCGACTGGTGGTGGTTGAAAATACGTCCAACCGGGGTGGTGGAAGTTGTTATGCTTTTGAGGAGTTAACAAACATTGGAGCATTCTGTAAGAAAAAAGGTCTATCCTACCATATTGATGGAGCGCGATTGTTCAATGCCATGGTAGCGAAAAAAGAATCACCTCTACACTATGGGGCAATCTTCGATTCTATATCCATATGCCTAAGCAAGGGCTTAGGCGCTCCCGTTGGAAGTTTGCTGCTCGGTCAAAACAGTTTCATCAAAAAAGCTAGACGAATTCGAAAGGTTTTTGGTGGTGGAATGCGACAAGCTGGATCGCTGGCAGCAGCAGGAATTTATGCCTTAGAGAACAACATTGACCGATTAAAGATGGATCATGAACGAGCAAAGGCGATAGAAGAAGTGCTTCTTGCCAAATCGTTTGTGAAAGGAGTCCTGCCCGTTGAGACGAATATTGTAATTGCAACCTGCAATACGGATGCCGATGCAAAGGATTTCATAGCATCAATGAAAGAAAAGGGAATCCTCTTCTTTAGCATTGCTCCCGGAAAGTTTCGTATGGTAACGCATCTAGATCTGACCGATCAAAAAATGAATTATTTGTTAGATAGTTTGAAAAAATTCTGATATGTCCTTTCCCTCAATAGACCCTTCAACCACTCGTTCCTGGTCGCGCTTATCCGAGCATGCTGAACGCATGAAACAAGTTCACATGCAGGATCTTTTTTCAAAGAACTCCCACCGTTTTGAAGAATTTTCACAAACGGAGGGAGATATCCTAGTCGATTACTCAAAAAATATTCTGAATAAAGAAACAATGGATCTCTTGCTGGAACTGGCAAGCGAATGCCATTTAAAAGGGGCAATTGATTCCATGTTTTGCGGGGAACGCATCAACCAAACCGAACACCGGTCGGTTCTTCACACTGCACTTCGCGATCGAACCAGTCAAAAATTAACGGTAGAGGGTGCCGATGTTCTACCCCAGGTGCGAAGGGTTCTTCAGCAAATGAAAGATGTGTGCGAGAATGTGCATTCCGGACGCTGGAAGGGATATACTGGTAAACCGATACGGCATATTGTAAACATCGGAATTGGAGGAAGCGATCTTGGTCCCGTTATGGTAACAGAAGCCCTTAAACCGTATTGGAAAAATGGAATTTCAGTTCATTTTGTATCAAATGTCGACGGCACGCATATTGCTGAATGT
>JAFMES010000223.1 GCA_017856605.1 Chitinophagaceae bacterium | reverse complement strand
CCAACATATCCATGGAAAGCCATAGCTGAGGTGTAGCGGCGAGCATCAGCATCGGATAAAATGGTTCTGGGAAACCCTATGCCCGCATCACCGGATTTCTCTGGTATAAAAACAGGAGAATTATCGGTTACAGGCTTAATGTTGAAATTATGATCGTAACACCAGATCTCCGTTGTTAAACCGTTGCGCTTAAATTCAGGACCTAGATGATTTTTTATGAACTCCTTCTGTTGTTCAGCAGTCCAGTGACAAGATGGATAATGCCATTTGGGAACATCGAATTCTCTATTTACTCCGGGCTCATTTTGTATGGTCACCGCAACTACTGGAATACCTGCTGCCTGATAGGCTTTAATAAACTTCACAAAATATCGAGCATAAGCCGCATAAAATTCAGGCCGCAAACGACCTCCCGTTAAATCTCCGGATGTTTTCATCCAGGCCGGAGGACTCCAAGGTGATGCAAAAAAACGCAGATCGGGTCGTATTTTCAGCGCTTCCCGAAGAACGGGAAGAATATAGCGTTCATCTTTTTCAATGCTGAATTTTATAAGCAGCGTATCAATTTCACCCTTTGGAAGATCAGAATACGAATACCAAGGATCGCTAGTAAAATCGGGTGTCCCAATGCATATTCGCATTAGATTCATATTGATGCCGCCTTCAGAAGTCAATAGAGATTTTAGGGTACGCTCGCGCTCTAAGGGATCGAGTTGAGATAAATTATAACAAGTAGCAGGCTCTAAAGAAGAACCCATTCCATCAATGGTTTGAAATGTCTTCTTCGCATCCAACGTAATGACCTCGCCTTCATTAGTATTTATGAAGTCCTGACCAACAATATCTTTTTCTTTGGTCAATTTCTTTTCACCTGTGGTATTCGAAATCCAGACTTCAGCTTTCAACTGCCGTGGGGATTGGGCTATTGCTCCTGAATAGATAAGCACTAACAGTATGAAAGGATAAATAAATAAAAAATGGATCTTATGCATGTATAAAAATTATGTTCTAAGCTCTTTCGTTTATGAAAATACGAAAACGCTTGCCAAACTTAAGACCCGCAAGAAACAATTAATACACTGAGTAATAAATCAGAAAATGATGTAAGAAGTGGAGCTGGTGGGATTCGAACCCACGTCCAAACATATTCGTCAAAAGCTTTCTACATGCTTATTTTGGAATTGATTGTCGGGAAACGGCAGGAACCAAACGAACCAACCACTTCCTTAGCTGGATAGGCTTAAGCATCCATCACAGCCTTTGGATGCAGCATCCCTGTTTTTTTTGATTCAGCGGGATGACTTGGTAAGAGAAAACCCGTCAGCCGGCTATAATGGATGCGCTAATCACTGATTAGGCAGCCATGGCGTAAGTATTATCGCCATTTGTGTTTTCGTATTCAGATTAAAGTGCTAAACATACGCAACGCACTGCATGCTTACTTTCAAAGATCTATGCTGTCAATACCGGTCAGCCCCGTGGTGCCCAGAACAGGAATCGAACCTGCACATCATTGCTGATACCAGATTTTGAGTCTGACGCGTCTACCAGTTCCGCCATCTGGGCAAGGAGTGCAAAATTAATCAATCCTCCATTAACTTCAAAAGAAGAAAAAGAGTATTCACTCCCCTATAACCCAACTAGGGCCCTTCACCCGGTTCAGGAACTTCATAGGGAGGAGTATCAAAGGGATCCTCTTCCGGTAACCAATCTGGGTCTTCCTCCGGTAATAATGGCTCTTCCGGGTCAATAAGCGGTTCTAACTCAGGCGAAACAGGCTTTGGGACCTCTTTGGGTGGTTCTGGCTTCTTTTTTTGCATTGGCAATTTTTACCAAGTTATATCAGCGATGCAGCTAAATACGCTAATATCCATCAGTCACCTCACCCATTTAAAGCAGTATTAACAATGAATCACATCATTGAATAGGACCTTGAACAGCTCTAGATTGCACAAAAAAATTATGGCTATCATTAAAGTAATCGAGATCATGAGTAGTTCCACGAAAAGTTGGGAAGATGCTGCACAACACGCAATTCAGGAGGCTTCAAAAACGTTGCACAATATTCGATCGCTTTATGTTAAAGAACACAGTGCGGTGGTGGATACCAAAAATGCCATAAAAGAATACAGGATTACTGCTAATTTAAGTTTTGAAGTGGAGACTCCTGAAAAAAACGTTTCAAAGAAGGGATGAAATTCATTTAGCTTTGTTCCATTATTGGACGAAGATGGACATTAAAAACAACATCCTAGAAACAATCGGAAAAACACCACTGATTCGATTGAATAAAATCACAGCAGGTTTGCCATGCGAAGTGCTTGCCAAAGTTGATTACTTTAATCCAGGAAATTCCATTAAAGACCGAATGGCGGTTAAAATGGTGGAAGTTGCTGAGCAAGAGGGTAAATTAAAGCCAGGTGGCACTATTATCGAATGTACTTCAGGGAATACTGGTATGGGGCTCGCTTTGGCAGCTATCGTGAAAGGATATAAGTGCATTTTTACGACTACGGATAAGCAATCAAAAGAGAAAATAGATATTCTTAAAGCTGTTGGAGCTGAAGTAATCGTTTGCCCTACCAATGTTGAGCCAGAAGACCCCAGAAGCTATTATTCAGTCGCCCGCCGATTAGCGAAAGAGATTCCGAACTCGTTCCATGCTAATCAATACGACAACCTAGCAAACCGACTGGCGCATTATGAGTCAACAGGTCCTGAGTTGTGGGAACAAACTGAAGGAAAAATCACTCACCTGGTATGCACTGCAGGAACCGGAGGCACCATAACAGGTACTGCAATGTTCTTGAAAGAAAAAAACCCCAATATACAAGTATGGGCCATTGACGTATATGGTTCATTATTGACTAAGTACTTCAAAACCGGTACAATCGACATGAATGAAGTCCATCCGTATATATCGGAAGGCTTTGGAGAAGACTTCGTTCCAGAGAACTACAATATGTCCGTCATCGATCATTTTGAGCAAGTAACGGATATAAAAGATCATGATAAATACAATTGTAAGGAGATTAATTACTGTAATTCTTACAGTGATAATCCGTTTCCCGTACGTCCTAATTTACATCTAAAAATAAAATAATGGAAATTGAAGGAAAGATTTATCAGGTTTTGCCACGTGAATCTGGTGTTGGTAAAAATGGCGAATGGAGCCGCCAAGATGTTATAATTGAAACATCTGGACAGTACCCCAAAAAAGTTGCTCTGCAATTGAGC
>JAFMES010000038.1 GCA_017856605.1 Chitinophagaceae bacterium | reverse complement strand
TTCTTCGGCAATCCAAAATCAGTTAAGGTAAAGCGACATCTCTTCCGCATAGGAACGTGCTTTTTGTCCTGCGGCTTCAGCAAAATCATTTCCTGAAGAAGCAAAAATGATATCGCGGCTGGAATTAACAAGAATTCCGATTTGTTGATTCATTGCTTTTTCGGATATCTCTTTTAAACTTCCCCCTTGGGCTCCCACTCCAGGAACGAGGAAAAAATGATCAGGGGCTATTCGACGCAAATTGAGAAACTCATCTGCGCGTGTTGCTCCAACCACAAACATCGTATTGTTGATTGTGCCCCAGCTTGAAACGGTTTGAATGACGTGTTCGTACAATCGACCTCCCGCACTTTTTAATTCCTTCAGTTCAAAGTCGTGAGCTCCCGGATTGGATGTCAGACCTAAAACGATGGCCCATTTGCCCTCGAACTGAAGAAATGGCTTTACACTGTCCTCTCCCATGTATGGCGCAATGGTAATGGCATCAAAAGGAAGTTGCTCAAGAAAAGCAATAGCATATTGAGAAGAGGTATTTCCTATATCCCCTCTTTTTGCATCAGCAATTTTAAAATGAGTGGACGGTATATAACGAACTGTTTTTTCCATAGAGGCCCATCCCTTCATTCCTCGCGATTCATAAAATGCAGTATTGATTTTATAAGCGACACAATATGGGAGGGTTGCATCAATAATAGCTTTGTTGAAAGCAAAGACGGGATCCTCTTGATCCAACAGGTGCTTGGGAATTTTTTGTATATCCGAATCCAAGCCTACGCAGAGATAGGATTTTTTACTACGGATATGTTCGACAATGTATTCTAAATTCATAAACGTTTTATGCTAACTCAGTCAGTATCTGTTTCATTGCTCCTCTAAACATCCATATCTCAGTAAATGTATTGTACAAAGGCACAGGAGCCAATCGTATAACATTCGGTTCACGCCAATCTACCATAAAACCTTTTTCAAAAAGTCGATCGTATACCATTCTTCCCTTTTCGTGGAACAACAACGAAACCTGACATCCTCTGCTATCGGGAGTAATGCAGGTAAACAGAGGTGAATGAAGATCATGAATAATTTGCTTCAGCCAGTCAATCATGAGTCGTTGCTTTTCAAGGATGACAGGCCAGCCAGCCTCTTCTACAAGATGCAATGAGGCTTTTAGACAGGCATATAAAATCATGGAAGGGGTGCTGACTTGCCAAGCAGTAGCATCGGGTTCAGGAACAAAACGATCGTGCATTTTGAAACGCTCATCGCGTTTATATCCCCACCAACCCGTCAATCGTTTGCAGTGAGGATCGTGGATATGTTGTTCATGGACAAAAATTCCAGCAACCGCACCTGGTCCCCCATTCATGTATTTATACGAACACCAGCAGGCGAAATCGACTTGCCAGTCGTGCAGTTTCAATTCAACATTTCCAGCGGCATGCGCAAGATCCCATCCTACTAAAGCGCCAGCATCTTTTGCAGCAGCGCTTATTTTTTTTATATCAAAGAGTTGCCCACTATAATAATTGACTCCTCCAAGAAACACTAGCGCTATTTCGTCTCGATGCGTTTCAATGAGTTGAAGCAAGGTCTCTTCATCAATGTGTGCTTTCCCCTGTTGAGGTTTGACAAGCAGTATTACTTCATCAGGATTTAGTCCCAAATGCTCAATATATGAGTAAACCGCATACTGATCACTTGGAAACGCTTTTGCTTCCATTAGAATCTTATTGCGCTTACCGGATGGACGATAAAAACTGACCATCATCAAATGAATGTTGCCAGTCAATTGTCCCATTATACTCACCTCACTCTTTAAAGCTCCTACGATGGTGCTGACAGGCTGCACCAATTGATCATGCAGCTGAAGCCATGGACGTTCTCCTTTGTGGAACGACTCAACACCTTCGTTGGCCCATTGCTGCAGAATAAAATCGATTGCAGTTGAAGTGGACTTTGGTTGAAGTCCCAATGAATTCCCTAAAAAGTAAACACGTTGTCCGTGTTCATTCTCAGGTATAAGAAACTTGCTTCGGAAAGAACCTAATGGATCCCGTTTATCAAGTGATTCTGCGTAATGCCGGGTCAATTCCATTTATTCATCTTCGTTTAACTCTTTTCTGATCTTATCGGATATTTTTACCAAAACCTTATCAATCCTTCGGCCATCCATGTCGACAATTTCAAATCCAAATCCCTTCCATTCAAAACGATCACCCGTTGCTGGAATCCTTTCCAGTTGTTGAAGAATAAATCCGGCAAGTGTATCAAATTCTTGATCACCCTCCCCCATCCAATCGGCCTTTTCAAAATGGGAGAGAAAGTCATAGAAAGGAATTTGAGCATCTACCAGATAGGTGCCATCTTCTCTCATTTTAATCTCATAATCCTGGAGGTCGAGTTCGGGGAGATCACCCACGATTGCTTCTAATATGTCATTAAGCGTTATGAGTCCCAATAGACTGCCGTACTCATCCACAACAAAACTTGTATGAATCTTTGTCTGCTTGAACTTTTCGAGTAGTTGATAGGGACTGATGGTTTCCGGAACAAAGAGTGGAGTATTCATCACATCTTTGAACTGTACATCATCGGGCGTGGTGTACATGTCTTTTATTGAGACAATTCCTTTGATATTATCAATTGATTTATCGCAAACCGGATACACCGAATGTGGTTCTTTGAGGATTTTTTCTCGGATGCTGTTTTCGCTGTCATTGAGATCAAACCAAATGATGTCACTCCGGTGAGTCATGAGTGAAGTTACGTGTCGATCTCCCAAATGAAACACCCGTTGAATGATCTCTTGCTCGGTTTCTTCGATTGCTCCGTGCTCAGTGCCTTCGTTGATAATGGCTTTTATTTCTTCCTCTGTCACCTGAGATTCATCCGCCCTCACTTTGAAGATTCGGAGAATAAAATTTGAAGTATGAGACAACAGCCAGACAAATGGATGTGTGAATTTTGAAACCAACAGCATTGGACCTGAGACCGCTTTTGCAATACCTTCTGGATTGGAAAGTCCCAATCGTTTGGGCACCAGCTCCCCAAAAACCAAAGAAAAAAATGTTACAGCAATTACAACAATGACGGTTGCTAATTCATCGGCAAATTCAGAAACTGGTTTCTGAAGCATTAAAAAATTCTCTACATCATCTACGATGCGTTCTCCGGAGAAAATACCGGTAAAAATTCCAATGATGGTAATTCCGATCTGGACAGTCGAAAGAAATGAATCGGGTTTTTGGGATAGCTGCAACGCTAGTTTAGCCCTGACGTCACCCTTGTTAGCCTGTGCTTCTAACCTCGGTTTGCGGGATGATACCAACGCAATCTCGGCCATTGAAAAGAACCCGTTGATTAAAATCAACAGAAAGAGAATGAATAAATCACTCATATAGATGAGGCAAAGATAAGGTCCTGCTGCTTATCTTGGCTGCTCCCCAGCCCAATAATAGTCCCAAAACTGCCCCCGCAAGGACATCACTGGGGTAATGCACCCCTACATATACCTGGGAATAGGCAATTGCGGCTGCCCAAGGGAACAACCACAGATACCCCTTGCTCAATCGACCCAGGGTTAAGACAGAATAGGCAGCAAAAGAGAAATGATTAACCGCATGAGAGGAGGTGAAACTGCCATTTGCACCACAGTAACTCGCCAATAACCTGACTTGATCTGCCAATTGAAGGTCACGACATGGACGTGGCCGGCCTACCCATACTTTGATAACTTGACTGCTCAGCAAGTCGGAACAGGCAACCAGTAGGATTGCACCTAACAGCCATTTCCATGCAGATTTTCCATAAGTGCGATACGACAAATACAAAAGAAATACATATAAAGGGATATGGTTAACAGCCTCTCGTAGCAAAAGCGCTGCCCGATCCATGAAAGGATGAATGGCAGTTCGGTTGATGAAGAATAAGAGTTGCCGATCCAAATTCAACACCCATTCAAACACAGAAAAATTTTCCGATTGAAGAAAATACATGTCTACAAAAATAAGCAGGATTCCAAACTTGTAGGGCGAATTCATAAGCATTAAATTTGCATTCTCAAAACGAGAATCGTGGCATTGATCAAAAGCATTTCGGGAATAAGAGGGACTATTGGCGGAAAACCAGGAGAATCACTTTCACCAATTGATGTTGTAAAGTATACAGCTGCATTTGGACAATGGGCAGTCGCCAGCGGAAATACAAAAATTATAATTGGCAGAGATGGGAGAATAAGTGGCCCTTCAATTTCTCAACTGGTAGCACAGACATTGGTAGCTGTTGGAGCCCATGTGATCGATCTTGGATTGTCTACTACCCCAACAGTAGAATACGAAGTAGTTGCAGAACACGCCGCAGGTGGTATCATCATCACAGCTAGTCATAATCCAAAAGAATGGAATGCACTTAAACTGCTCAATGAAAAAGGAGAATTTATCAGTGCTGAAGTTGGTGCGGCCATCTTAAACACTGCAGAGCAAAACGATTTTAATTTCAATGCCGTCGATCGCTTTGGTTCCTACACGCTCGCAACTAACCACATGGATCGCCACCTGAATGCCATCAGCAACTATCCATTGGTTGATTCTAAAGCCATAGAGCAAAAAAAATTCAAAGTCGTTGTTGACGCCATCAATAGCAGCGGAGCCATTTTTGTACCAGCCCTTTTGAAACAATTGGGACTTGATGAAAGTAACATCATCGTATTGAATGCTGAAGTCAACGGTAAGTTCGCACATAACCCAGAGCCCCTTCCACAGCACCTCAATGAGCTATCGGCTGCAGTAATTGCACACAAAGCTGATCTGGGAATTGCAGTCGACCCCGATGTTGATCGACTCGTACTGGTATGCGAAGATGGAAGTATGTTCGGCGAAGAATATACCTTGGTTGCGGTTTCCGATTATGTATTGAGTAAGCGCAAGGGGAATACGGTGAGTAACCTGTCCTCTACCCGAGCCTTGAAAGATATTACCGAACAACGAGGAGGACAGTATTTCCCAGCCGCAGTAGGAGAAGTCAATGTGGTTACAAAAATGAAAGAGGTATCTGCCGTTATTGGTGGAGAAGGCAATGGCGGAATCATCGTTCCAGATTTTCATTATGGTAGGGATGCACTCATAGGCATTGCGCTTATCCTGACTCATTTGGCTCAATCTGGAAAATCACTCAAGCAATTGAGAAATGGATATCCCGACTATTTTATCAGCAAGAATAAAATTGAACTGTCGTCTGGCATAAACCTGAAGGAAATTTTTCAAAAAATACAAGAGAAGTATCGGACGAATAAAATCAATACCATAGATGGGTTAAGAATTGATTTTGATACCGACTGGGTTCACTTGAGAGCCAGTAACACGGAACCCATCATCCGAATTATTGCCGAGAGCCGTTTTGAAACGACCGCAAACAATATTGCCATCAAGCTCATCAAAGACATACAAGAAGCGCTCTAAAATGCTTTTTCGTATTTTCGTCAGCGATCCCACTACGTAATGGCAACACGGATTTATTTTGATAATGCTGCAACTACCCCCTTGGACCCAAGGGTATTCGAGGCAATGACGCCCTTTTTTACGGAGCATTTCGGTAATCCCTCTTCCATTTATTCTTACGGTAGGGAAAATCGATTATCGATAGAGAAATGCCGTAAAACAGTAGCACACCTGCTTGGAGCTCACCCCTCAGAACTGTTTTTTACCAGCGGGGGCACAGAAAGTACGAATGCAGCCCTTCATGGCGCCGTCCATGAACTTGGCTGCACGCGCATCATTACTTCTCCCATAGAACACCACGCCACTCTTCACACCTGTGAAAAGTTGCATAAATCAGGTCGTGTGTCATTGGAATTTGTTAAGATTGATGCCTACGGTCATGTTGATTTGTCGCACTTAGAAAACCTGCTTTCCTCCTCAGACCAAAAAACGCTGGTTTCATTGATGCATGCGAATAATGAGATTGGAAACATTACAGCAATTCAGGAAGTCGGAGAAATCTGCAAGCGCCACAATGCAATTTTTCATGCGGACACTGTTCAGACGGTGGGGCATTTTCCGATTGACTTATCAACGATCTATGTTCATTTCATAACAGCATCTGGACATAAGTTCCATGGACCAAAGGGTACCGGAATATTATATATACGTTCCGGAACGGGTATTGGTCCCTACATACACGGAGGGGGTCAAGAGCGAAACATGCGCGCAGGTACTGAAAATATCTATGGCATTGTCGGTTTCACAAAAGCATTGGAACTGGCATACGAAACCATGTCAAGCGACTCACACTACATCTCGGAACTGAAATCGTATGCTCTTCAACAATTGCAGGATCACATTCCTGGCATTTCTTTCAACGGCGATCCCCAAGGCAGAAGCCTGTATACCGTCTTAAATGTTGGATTTCCGGTAAACGACAGAACTGAAATGATGTTACTCAATCTGGACATTCATCATATTTGTGCTTCAGGGGGCAGTGCCTGCAGCAGTGGAGCCGATCAAGGATCGCATGTTATTAAGGCCCTCTCTGGTCCTCCTCAAGTAACGATTCGATTCTCATTTAGCAAATACAATACCAAAGAAGAGATCGATAAAATGGTAAGCGTCTTGCGTCGACTCATCTGATTCAAAAACACGCCAATGAAAATAACTACTAAAATTCTCGCTCTCGTTTGCAGCGTAATCTTCCTGTTCGCACACATCAAAGGATCTGCACAAGAAACTACTTGGTCAGAACGACTTGGCTACCCTAAAGGAGCTAAGGTTGTTGTGTTTCATGTTGATGATGTTGGGATGAGCTGGGAATCAAATAGAGGTGCGATAGAAAGCATGACACAGGGAGTTGCCACATCGTGCTCGATGATGATGCCTTGTCCCTGGATTCCAGGGATCTTTCGTTACCTGAAAGAACATCCGGAAACCGATGCCGGACTTCACCTCACCCTGACTTCTGAATGGAGGGACTACAGATGGAAACCTGTGACTGATTCTAAAGAAGTACCCGGATTGATTGATCCATCAGGAATGATGTGGAAAAGCGTGGAAGAAGTGGCTATGCATGCAAAAGCAGATGAAGTGGAGAAAGAAATACGATCACAAATTGAATTCTCACTTAAGCTGGGTTTTCGTCCAACGCATTTGGATTCACACATGGGTACGTTATTCGCTACCCCGGCATTTATTCAGCGGTATGTAAAAGTGGGCATTGAATATAAAATACCAGTGATGTTCCCGGGCGGACACAATACACTGATTGCCGATCAAATGAGATCTACGGCTGCAGATCGACAAATGGCCATTGGTATCGGCAAAATGCTCTGGGATGCTGGGCTTCCGGTTATTGATGATCTTCATAATACCAGTTACGACGTGGTGTTGCCAAAAGGAACTCAACCCACTACCGAAAACTTAAGAAAACACAAGACTGAATTTTATAAACAAGCCGTACGCGATATTCGACCAGGAATCACTTATGTAATCATGCATTGTAACAGACCCTCCGAACATTTTGAAAATATATCAGATTCTAAACTGATTCGTGAAGCTGATTTTCTAGCTATGACGGATCCCGAATTGCGTGCATTCATTCAACAAGAGGGAGTAATACTAACTACCATGCGGGAATTAATGAAAAGAAGGCAGGAAGTTAAATGACCCTCAACCAATTCGCTTCTTGATCTCCCCCAGCATCACCAGTGCCTCTATGGGTGTTAGTGCATTGATGTCGGTTTTTTCTAGCAAGGCTCTTATCTCTTCAAATACCTCTGTATGTGCATCGAATATCGTCAGCTGAAGACGAGTTGATACAGTGGCATCTGTGGGATGTTTCGCCGATTTTGACTCCAGCTGAGCAAGTAATTGAGTTGCGCGATGCACAAGTGCATTGGGCATTCCGGCCATGCGGGCAACATGAATTCCAAAACTATGAAGACTTCCACCCGGTGCAAGTTTACGCAAGAATAAGATGCGGTTATCGACTTCACGGTGAGTAATGTGATAGTTACGTATGCGAGGGAGTCGACTTTCCAACTCATTCAACTCATGGTAATGCGTAGCAAATAATGTCTTGGGGCGTTCTTTCAAATCGTGCAAGTATTCTGCTATACTTGCCGCAATCGAAATACCATCGTAGGTTGATGTACCGCGACCAATTTCGTCCAGTATAATCAAACACTTAGATGAAACATTATTGATGATGCTGGCTGTTTCGTTCATTTCAACCATGAAGGTAGATTCACCTCCACTTAAGTTGTCTGATGCTCCTACGCGTGTAAATATTTTATCGGTCAGTGGTATTCGAGCAGTTGTAGCAGGAACAAAACTTCCCATGTGTGCCATCAGTACAATCAGTGCTGTTTGCCTGAGCAAGGCACTCTTGCCACTCATATTGGGACCCGTTAAAATAATGATCTGACACTTTTCCTGATCCAAGGACAGGTCATTTGGCACATAGGCCTCTCCGGGAGGCAGTAACTGTTCAATCACCGGATGCCGCGATTCATGAATCATCAACTCTTCCCCTTCATGCAATACCGGCTTAGCATAGTCATACTTTCTTGCGGTAAAGGCAAAAGAGAAAAGGCAATCTAAACACGCAATTGCATAAGCATTTTGCTGCAGTGCTACCAAATGATTGCGAATCAATGAAAGCAATTCTTCATAAATAGAAAGTTCCAACGCAATAATCTTTTCTTCCGCACCCAGTATTTTTTCCTCATATTCTTTTAACTCTGGAGTGATATAGCGCTCAGCATTCGTCAGCGTCTGTTTTCTAATCCAGGTTTCCGGCACTTTCGAACGATGGGTATGACTCACCTCCAGATAATATCCATACACATTGTTGTATCCAATCTTCAGAGAAGAAATACCAGTGGCAAGTGCCTCACGTTGTTGTATCTCAACTAAAATATTCTTACCTCCTGCAGCCAACGACCTATATTGATCCAACTCCTGATGTATTCCTTGAGCAATTGCTCCCCCTTTCTGTATTTGAAGCGGGGCATCAGCAGCTATTACCTCATTGATGCGCAAGACTAAATCGCGACACGGGTCAAGTTGATGTGCTAACCGATTGGCATACGACTGATCGATGGAATTCAGCAACGATTTGACACGATCAATTAATTCCAGTGAACGTGCCATCTGAAGAACTTCCCGTGGATTGATGCGCCCAGAAGGTAGCTTAGCAGCTAACCGTTCTAGATCGCCACATTGCCCGATTAATTCTCGAAACTGTTGGAGTGCTTCAGTGTTGGCCAATGCGTTTTCTACAAAATCGAGTCGCTGATTGATCTCCTGGATATTCACCAGCGGCATCATGATCCATCTCCGGAAAAGTCTACCGCCCATAGGCGAAACGGTAGCATCGATTGCCTTCAATAAACTTCTTCCTTGCTCCGAAGAAGCAGTCACCAACTCCAGATTACGAATGGTAAACTGATCCATCCAGAGATAATCACTGCGCTCGATGCGCTGCAATGAAGTAATGTGTCCACAATGAGGGTGAATTGTTTCTTCCAAATAATGTAAGGCTACTCCGGCAGCTACTACCGCCTCCCGCATTTCATCTACACCAAATCCTTTTAAAGAGTTTGTTTGAAAATGCTTCAATAATGATTCCTGCGCATACCGGTAATCAAAAACCCAAGGATCGATAAATTGGGTATGCAGTTTCTTTCCGAATGATTGGGAGAAATGCTGTTGACTCCCCTTCTGGCACAACACTTCTGCCGGCTTGAACGATTGCAAGAGCTTTTCTACGTATTCATCATCACCCTCTGCAACAAAAAATTCACCCGTAGAGATATCCAGAAATGACACACCGCATTGATGTTCGCCAAAATGAACACTGGCAAGAAAATTATTTGATGATCCTTCCAACAATTTATCATTTGTAGTGAGTCCTGGTGTTACCATCTCTGTAACTCCACGTTTTACTATGCCTTTTGCAAGCTTAGGATCTTCTAACTGGTCGCATATTGCAACACGAAAACCAGCTTTTACCAATTTATGCAAGTAATTATCGAGTGCGTGATGCGGAAAGCCTGCCAATTCGAGGGAAGAAGCTGCTCCATTATTGCGCTTGGTGAGTGTAATACCTAATACAGCGGAAGCCCTCACCGCATCTTCACCGAATGTTTCATAAAAATCACCTACACGAAATAATAACACTGCATCTGGATAGCGTTGTTTGATTTCAGCGTGTTGGCGCATCAATGGTGTATCGTGAATATTTTTCATGCAGTGCTATGGGAAGTGTCAAAAATACGAAAGCCTGGAATCCAATAAAACGCATTATTTTTATAGTTCTCTGGTTTTTTACCCGTGAAGAACCTTTTTTCCATATTATTTCTTTTGATGTACAGCCCAACGTGGTCACAGGTTAATTTTTCCGAAACTGACCTTCCTATCGTAATGATCAATACGGGTAATCAGTCCATTTCAAATGACCCCAAGATCACAGCAGATATGAAAGTCATTTATAACGGACCAGGCAAGCGCAATAAGATAGCCGATCCCCCCAATGCCTTTAATAACAAAATAGGCATTGAGCTCAGGGGACAATCATCTCAGGGACAGCCGCTTCGATCGTATGATATCGAGCTGCGCGATCCCGCCGGACTTGAACTAAACGTACCATTATTGGGAATGGCTCCTGAAAGTGATTGGGTACTTTATGCGCCCTACATGGACAAAACCTTGATGCGCAATTACCTAGCCTATTCACTTAGCAGAAGAATGGGCAGATGGGCCTCTGATGTACGCTACGTAGAGTTGATGCTGAATAACGAATACCAAGGAATTTATTTACTGGTAGAAAAAATCAAACGCGACTCCAATCGGGTCAATATCGCAGATCTCTTGCCGACAGACAATTCAGGGATTGAGTTAACCGGTGGGTATATTTTTAGTCTCGATAAACAGTCCAACGGATGGTTTTCCAGTTACCCTTCGCCAAGCACCACTACCAATGCCACACGACAATTTTCCTACGTGTATCCCCGCTTAGTCAATATCACTCAGCAGCAAAAAGATTACCTAAAAAATACGGTAGATGAGTTTGAGCGGGCGTTAGCGGGACCGCAATTTCAGGATCCTGCTCTAGGAGTAAGAAAGTATGCCAACCTTTCCTCGTTTATAGATTTTTTTATCATCAATGAAATCAGCAAGAATATTGATGGGTACCGATTGAGTACCTACTTATATAAAGACAAGAACCTCAAGGATGGGCGCATACATGCAGGCCCCGTTTGGGATTTTGATCTTGGGTTCAAGAATGCCGACTACTGCGCAGGGAATCAAATCTATGGTTGGGGATATCGATTCAACTTTACGTGTCCCAATGATGGCTCCCAAGCCGTTCCTTTTTGGTGGGAACGTCTAACAATTGATACTGCTTTTCTATCGGCACTGAGATGCAGATGGCTGAATCTTAGAACCAATATTCTTTCTGATAATTCGATTGATCGATTGATTGATTCAGCCGATCGGGTTACCACAGAAGCAAGATCGCGGCATTTCGTTAAATGGGACTTACGCGGAAATACCTGGTGGAGAGGCCAGTTCCCTATTCAATCCTATGAAGAAGAGAAAGAAAATATGCGCATCTGGATCAAATCAAGAATGAAGTGGTTAGATGAAAATTTACAAAATACTGGTGCATGTGGTGATTGGCCTTCAGGCAATACAGAAAATATTATAATTTCTACATTCCCAAATCCCTTCATAGGAACTGGCTATCTTTTTATAAAATCTCGAGAAGCTCAAGGCGTGACTATAGAAGTGATTAACCTCATGGGACGAAAAATTGTTCAAACTACAAAAAGCGTATTCAAAGGCGATAATAAAGTTCCCTTAGATGGCCAATACTGGCCAGCAGGTGTATACCAAATCATAGTCACATCCGCTACCGGAGAAAAGTCGGTATTTCGACTGATCAAGCAATAGCTACACGTCACCCAATCAAATGTGGTCAGCAGGTAAGATAAAATCAGCGTACACTGTTCATAACAAACCTCAATTAATTAAAGGAGGATCGCAGTATTTTACACTCTTACTGAACTTAATTGAAAGCGCGAAGATTTCGATTCAGCTTCAAACCTATATTTTCGAAGAAGACGAAACAGGTAACTTAGTTGGAAAAGCAATCATAAAGGCTGCTCAACGTGGAATCAAGGTGCAAATTCTGCTGGACGGGTATGCCTCTAGAAAGCTTTCTAAATTGTTTATTACTGAACTAAAATCCAGTGGAATCCAACTTCGATTTTTTGAGCCCATCTTCAGTGGAGGTTCTTATTATTTTGGAAGAAGGCTTCATCATAAAGTAGTAGTTGTTGACGGTTTTACAGCTCTGGTAGGAGGAATAAATATCTCAGATCGATACAATGATCTACCTGGCGAACCCGCCTGGCTGGATTGGGCTTTACTGGTTGAAGGAGAGGTTGCTTTTGAATTACATCGACTTTGCAATAATTTTTATACCAAAGGCTGGGGCGAGGGAATTGTTTTAGACAAAAATTCCAACTTGAATGCAGTCGATGAGAAAAGCAATTGTCCCATACGAGTCAGAAGAAACGATTGGGTCATGCGTAGAAATCAGATCTCAGCTACCTATATGGAGATGCTCAAAAATGCAAAAGAAGAGATCGTCATAATGTCGAGTTACTTTATTCCCAGTCGTTTTTTCAGAAAAAGCATAAGCGCTGCCCGTAAACGTGGAGTTCGCGTACAACTGATTCTCGCATCGTTATCCGACGTGGGGATTGCAAAAAATGCAGAACGCCATCTATATAGATGGGCTATACTTCAAGGAGTAGAAATCTATGAATACAAGACGCAAGTCCTTCATGGAAAAGTTGCATTGTGCGATGGAAAGTTCATGACCATTGGTTCATATAATGTTAATGACATTAGCGCAATGGCCAGCATAGAGCTAAACCTGGATGTTGACTCAGTTGAATTTGTTGGTTCTGTTAAAAAAATCTTTGATACAATTATACAAAAGGAATGCTACCGAGTAGATGAATACCTTGTTCTTCATGGATACAGTTTATTTGAACGCACCAAACAGAGAATGGCTTATATTTTATTTAGATTCATCTTTCGATTATTCACATTCTACTTTTCAAAAAAAGGGAAATAAACATCGCTGATAAAAAAATGAGCGGGAACTGATAAAAATCATCCAGCGATAGTATTTCGGCTTTTAGTTTCACAGAAAAAAATCATGAATGGTGAGCTCAACGAACAACAGATCAATAATATTTTATCTAGTCAAGCTGTTGGCAGGATAGCCTGCTGCGAAAAGGGCTTCCCCTATATCGTACCAGTAACCTATGCTTATGATGGTCATTACATCTATGCACAATCCATAGAGGGTAAAAAGCTTGAGTTAATGCGTGAAAATCCGAATGTCAGTTTTGAAGTAGATATATCACATGACATAAATAACTGGCAAAGCGCAGTTGTCTTTGGTCAATTTCAAGAGCTTGAAGGAAGTGAAGCCGAAAAAGCCAGGGAGCTGCTGTTTACGAGAGTCCTTCCCCTTATGACAATATCCGAAATACATCCACATGAACACGGAGAAGGGAGCGGACATGAATTATCTGATGCTTCTCGAATCAAACCGGTTATGTTTAGAATTCAGATCACCGAAAAAATTGGCAGGTACGAGCGCAAATAATAAGTTCCATGATATTCCGTGATCGAGCATACGCAGGGCAACGGTTAGCAGAGTTGTTAAAACCAGGTTTTCCCATCAATGGTTGTGTAGTGGCAATTCCAAGGGGTGGAATTCCAGTTGCTCTTGAAATTGCACGAGCACTAAATCT
>JAFMES010000222.1 GCA_017856605.1 Chitinophagaceae bacterium | reverse complement strand
CTGGTTTCGTTGCTATACAAGAAACATCCTTCACAATTGAAGTTTGTTCTGGTTGATCCAAAGAAGGTGGAATTGAGTTTATACAGAATCATTGAAAAGCATTTTTTAGCTAAGCTTCCTGGGGAAGATGATGCAATCATTACGGATACCCGAAAAGTAGTCAATACGCTCAATGCACTGTGCATTGAAATGGATGAGCGATACGATTTGCTCAAAGATGCCGGTTGCCGAAATATTCGTGAGTACAACGAAAAATTTGTAGCGCGCAAATTGAATCCTCAGAAAGGACATAAGTTTTTGCCTTTCATAGTATTGGTTATTGATGAGTTTGCGGATCTGATTATGACCGCAGGAAAAGAAATCGAAACACCTATTGCGCGTCTAGCTCAATTGGCGCGAGCCATTGGCATCCATTTGATTGTTGCTACACAACGTCCCTCTGTTAATATCATTACAGGTACAATCAAGGCAAACTTTCCCGCGCGCATTGCATTTAAGGTCTCTTCTAAAGTTGACAGTCGCACCATTCTGGATATTGGTGGTGCGGAACAATTGATTGGTAGAGGGGATATGCTGGTCTCCTACCAGGGGGAGATCACCCGGGTACAATGTGTTTTCGTGGACACTCCGGAAGTAGAGCGAGTTGCTGAATTTGTTGGTTCGCAACAGGGCTACAGTTCTGCATTTGAGCTCCCTGAAGTGATTGATGAAAAAGAAATGGAGGATAGGGAAGTGGATTTGCTCAGTAAGGACCCTTTATTCAATGATGCTGCGCATTTGATTGTTCAGACCCAAATGGGTTCTACTTCATTGATCCAGAGGCGACTTAAACTGGGGTACAATCGTGCAGGGCGACTCATGGATCAATTAGAAGCAGCAGGAATTGTGGGTCCCAGTAAGGGAAGTAAGGTCCGGGAAGTGTTATTTAAAACTGAATTTGAATTGGACCAGTTTCTTAAATCGATGGAATAGTCCTTTCTTTGCAGACCTTTGAGGTATGAAAAGCAGCATCATCTTTAGCATTCTTTGCATCAGCATGCAACTTGTCCTTGTTTCAACTTCGGTTGCGCAGGCTCCTAAAGGCATGGGTAAAAGTGATCCAGAAGCAAAGAAAGTACTGGATGCAGTCAGTGCTAAGTTCAAAACATTTAAAAGTGTAAAGGCCGCATTTACTTTGAAGATTGAAAATGCAGCGGGAAAGGTGCAGGGAACTAAAACGGGAAATGTGCTAATGAAGGGCGTGAAGTATAAAGTCGCCATAACAGGTCAGGAGATATTTTGTGACGGAACAACTATTTGGACCTATGATGTAGGCGCAAAAGAGGTTCAGATTACAGAACTGGATAACAGCAGTGGCTCCATCACTCCTCAAAAACTGTTTACCAACTTTTACGATAAAGACTTTTTATTCGTTCTTAATCCTGAGGTCAAGCGAGCCGGCAAAACGTATCAGGTTGTCGAGTTAACACCCATAGATAAGACAAAGCCTTTTTTCAAGGTAGTTCTTGAAGTCGACAAATCAACTAAAGTGATCATGTCCACTCGAGTTTTTGAAAAAAATGGGAATCGCTATCTCTATGCCATCAATACCATCAATACCAGTTCCGTAATTGCTGATGATAGCTTTGTGTTCAATGCAAAAAAATTCCCTGGCGTTGAAGTAATTGACCTGCGTTAAGCAGTATCATTTCCCCATCTATACGTGGAGATATCAAATCCTGCTAAATCAAGTACACGATCGACCACCGTATCAACTGCCTGTTCAATGGTTGTGGGCTTGCTGTAGAACGATGGGGTAGCGGGACATATAATTCCACCTGCCAGGGTGAGTGTTTCCATATTTTTTATATGGATCAGGTTATAAGGGGTTTCCCGAACCACGCAGATCAGTTTTCTGCGCTCCTTGAGTACCACGTCTGCAGCTCGGGTTATAAGGTCATTTGAAACACCCGATGCAATTCGGCCCAATGTTCCCATTGAGCAGGGAATGATGACCATGGTATCGTATTTTCCCGAACCGGAAGCGAAGGGAGCATTGAAATCTCGCTTATCGTAAACGGGGATGCCCCAGTCTTTGAAGTCAATGGGACCGATTTCTTCCGTCCATACTTGTTGGGCATTGTCGGAGTGCACAATGGCTAATTTATCCCATTGATTGTTGATGCTCAGTAGTTTAGTGATGAACCGCTGTGCATACATAGAGCCACTCGCACCTGTAATTGCTATTACAACCCTTTTCATGGATGAAATTTACCAAATAACACGCCAGTTGTCTAATTGTTATCCTAAAACCTTGATAATTAAGACCTAGTCCAATTTATTTATAAAAAGTTAAAATAATATCAATTACTACGCAATAGAACTACGTAGTAACACGTTATTACTTCGGTTTTTCATAGGATATTGGATTTAAACGGGCTGGATTTCTATCCGGGCCCTTTTTTTTTATAACCAATCCATCGGTGCAAAAAAAACCCTGCAACTGGTGCAGGGTTGATAAGATTAGGCTTGTTCTGCCATTTGAGGTATGAATTCACTTTTATAAGCTCCTTCATCCAGTTTCTTCTTAGTTTCTTCAAAGGCATGTAGAGTCAATGCTATATCCTCGTCTGTATGCACAGCAGTAGGAATAAGTCGGTATATAATATGGCCTTTTGGAATGACGGGGTAAACAACAATTGAGCAGAAGATGTTGTAATTCTCTCGCAGGTCGGTCACCATGAATGTTGCTTCCTCAACGCCTCCTTTCATATAAACAGGAGTTACTACCGAATCAGTTTTTCCGATATCGAACCCTTTTTCTTTTAGTCCATTTTGCAATTTCAATGCATTGGACCAGAGTTTATCCTTGAGGGCGGGTTGTGTACGAAGCATTTCGAGTCGCTTTAAATTACCAATGACCAACGGCATGGGCAGGGACTTGGCAAAAATTTGGCTTCTGATGTTATAGCGAACATAATCAATGATCTGTTTGGGCCCCGCTACAAACG
Organism: Chitinophagaceae bacterium; assembly: GCA_017856605.1. GTDB lineage: Bacteria > Bacteroidota > Bacteroidia > Chitinophagales > Chitinophagaceae > Pollutibacter. The sequence continues at coordinate 300 of JAFMES010000222.1, read as the reverse complement.
CACCGATAGATGCCATGGACTTTGCAAAGGTCGAGAAGTAGAGGTCGATATCATCTTGAACTCCTTGTTCTTCGCCCGCTCCAGCCCCAGTTTTACCAAGCGTTCCGAAGCCATGCGCATCATCTACCAATAACCTGAATTGGTATTTTGGTCGTAATGCGGCAATCTCTTTCAACCTTCCTTGATCGCCTGCCATTCCAAAAACGCCTTCTGTGATCAAGAGAATACCACCTGCATTTTGTTTTTCTATCAGAGCAGTAGCGCGTTGCAATTGTTTTTCACAGTCAGCGATGTCATTGT
>JAFMES010000037.1 GCA_017856605.1 Chitinophagaceae bacterium | reverse complement strand
TAGGTGCAACCGCTATTATTCCTTTGCTCTGTCATCGAACGGAACGACAGCATTTTCGTATGGATCGAACACAGCAGATAGTGCAGAGTGCGGCTCTGCAATCTCAGAACTGCTGGTTTCCAATTTTACACGAGCCGAAATCTATGACTCAATTGTTATCAGGTGAACTGCCTCCTTACACGTTCATTGCCCATTGTATGGAGGGAGAAAAAACACGACTGAGTTCAGTTGATCAAGATGCGATGTTGCTGATTGGTCCCGAAGGAGATTTTACTACAGAAGAAGTTGCTGCTGCCCGTGAAAAGGGATTTGCTGCAGTTACCTTGGGGGAACGTCGACTGAGAACAGAAACTGCCGCAGTAGTTGGCGTGGTACAGCTACTTCATTGATCAGGCATCCAGTCGCGGTTCCCGCAAACTTACCGGCTTTGATTTTTTCCTCAATCGCATATTGAGCATCTCTACACCGAACGAGAAAGCCATTGCAAAATAGATATAGCCTTTGTCAATGTGACTGCCATGAATGGGTTGGAGTCCCTCAAAAAATAAGCTAAAGCCAATCATCAATAAAAATGCCAATGCCAGCATTTTGAGCGTTGGATGCTTATGAATAAACGATGAAATATTTTGTGCGAAGAAGAACATGATGATCATTGCAATGATAACAGCTATGATCATGATTTCAACATGCCGTGCCATACCCACTGCAGTGATGATGCTGTCGAATGAGAAGATCATATCGATGAGAATGATTTGCGACATGATTGCTGCAAACGAAGCTTCCTGCTGCTTTTTGGTTCCATCTATTTCTTCTTGTCCCTCCAGTTTGGTGTGAATTTCTTTTACGGTTTTGTATAAAAGGAAAAGTCCGCCGAAAAACAAAATCATGTTTCGTAAAGTAAATCCGTAGTGGTTCTTGCCTAAATCAAGACCAAATAATTCTTTGTTTCCGTTGGCAACCAGCCAGCCCAAGGCTAACAACAATCCAATTCGGACTGTTATACCGAGCACCATCCAGATTCTTCTTGATAATAATTTTTGTTCTTCTTTCAGACGTCCCATCAGGATGGATACGAAAATGACATTATCAATTCCCAAAACGATTTCAAGTAATGCCAGTGTGATCAGGCTGATCAGTGAGTCTACGGTTAGCAATTGCGTCAGCATAGATTTAAATAATTTTTTTACAAATGGTTTTTACAATACCGGGACCTTCGTATATAAATCCAGTCCACACTTGCACCAAGCTGGCTCCGCGATTCAATTTATCTTTTGCATCTTCTCCGGTGAAGATTCCGCCACTTGCTATGATGGGAATATTTCCTTGCGTGAGCTCATGCAGTTTGCTTACGACTGCATCTGATGCAGACTTGAGTGGTTGACCGCTTAATCCTCCTGCTCCAATCCGATCCGAAATCGATTTATTCTGCACATTCAATGCACTGCGTGAAACAGTTGTATTACTGGATACAATACCATCGAGTTGGAGTTCGCGCGATAATTCTGCGATATCCTCCAACTGGCCTTCGCTTAGATCTGGTGCAATTTTCAAGAGCAAAGGTTTGGCTTGGGGTCTGCTTTTGTTATTTTCTACCAATACCTGAAGTATTGCTTTCAATGCAGCTTTGTCTTGTAATTCACGAAGACCAGGTGTGTTGGGAGAGCTCACGTTCACTACAAAATAATCTACTACATCAAAAAGTCCATTGAAGCATTTTTCATAATCGGACCAAGCATCTTCGTTTGGGGTTGTTTTGTTTTTTCCAATGTTACCACCAATGATCATTCGGGGACCTCGATTGGATTCGGTTTTCTTCCATTGGCGAAGTCGTTCAGCAATCGCTTCTAAGCCATCGTTATTGAATCCCATACGATTGATAAGTGCCTGATCGGAAGGCAAACGGAACAATCGGGGTTTTTCATTACCGGATTGCGGAAGAGGGGTTACGGTTCCAATTTCTACTGAACCGAATCCGAGCGCCTGAAGTTCGCGCAGGTAAATTGCGTTCTTATCGAACCCGGCACCGAGTCCCACTGGATTGCGAAACTCCAATCCAAATACCGTTCGTTTCAAAGAAGCATCAGTGGGTGTGAACAGGGCAGAGATCAGCCAACGAAGTGGAGCAATGGAGCAAGCTGTTCGGAGGAGGTTCATGGAAACATAATGTGCCCTTTCGGCATCCATGAGGAAGAGCAGCTTCTTGATCAGCCCGTACATGGGCGCAAAGTTAACAAACTTCAGTTTGGTGCATCAGAGCGATCCCGTATTCAGAACTGGCGACGCTGCTTTTTCGCCACACAGCACCACCATAAGGTTGCTTACCATGACGGCTTTCTTTTCATCATCCAGTTGAACGATCTTTTTTTCTGATAATTGTTCCAAGGCCATTTCTACCATGCTGACGGCACCTTCAACTATCTTGGTGCGGGCGGCAACTATCGCCGTGGCTTGCTGACGTTGGAGCATGGCGCCTGCAATTTCTGGTGCGTAAGCAAGGTGACTGATGCGGGCTTCGATGATGGATAAGCCCGCCTTGCTCAATCGCTCATTCAACTCTTGCTCGAGCATTTCAATTACTTTTTCACCACCATCCCGAAGTGTGATTTGCGCTTGTTCATGCTCAATGTTGTCGTACGCATAACTGGTTGCTAAATGCCGCAATGCAGCCTCGCTTTGATTTTTTACGTAATCGTTGAAATTCGTTACATCGAATGCAGCCCGATAGGTATCGCTGATTTGCCATACAATGACCGCAGCAATCTCAATGGGATTTCCCAATTTATCGTTGACCTTTAATTTATTGCTCTCCAGGCTTTGTGCGCGAAGGGATATTTTCATTTTGGAATAAAGCGGATTGGCAAACTGCAATCCGTTTTCTTTGATGGTGCCAACGTATTTCCCAAAGAAAGTAAGTATGATTCCGTAGTTCGGTTCAATTACGGTCAAACCTTTCAGAAGGATCATCCAGGTTAGACTGAGCAGGACACCGATTAAAATATAGGTACCCTGACTTTCAGAGGAACCGCTGTTTACAAAAAAGACAATGGAAACTAAAAAACTCACGAATGCAGAAATGGCTGCAGTGTAACCAGAAAGGGGCTTGAAGACTTTTTCCATATATAGGGTTTGAAACGCTAAGGTGATGAAAAATCCATACATTCGAATAGATAAAATTCAACACATGCAAGAAGCTTACATCGTAGCAGGAATGCGCACCGCAGTTACCAAAGCAAAACGCGGCGGATTTCGGTTCACGCGTCCAGATGATCTCGCTATTCAAGTGATTCAGGAACTGATGAAAACGGTTCCGCAGTTGGATAAAAAGCGCGTAGATGATGTGATCGTGGGAAATGCCGTACCAGAAGCAGAGCAGGGATTGCAAGTTGGTCGCATTATTGCCGCACGGGCTTTAGGCGAACATGCCCCGGGGATAACAGTGAATCGGTATTGTGCATCGGGACTGGAAACTATCGCCATTGCTACTGCAAAGATCAGAGCAGGAATGGCCGACTGCATCATTGCAGGTGGAACTGAAAGCATGACGTTTGTTCCTGCAGCAGGTTGGAAAACAGTCCCATCTTTTGAAATTGCCTCCGAGGATCCGGATTATTATATCAATATGGGACTTACGGCTGAGGCAGTTGCGAAACAATTCAATGTGAGTCGACAAGCTCAAGATGAATTTTCACTTGCTTCTCATCAAAAAGCCTTAACCGCAATTCAACAGGGTCATTTTAAAGACGGAATCGTTCCAATTACGGTCAATGAAGTCTACCTCGATGAAAAAGGAAAGCGCAAACAACGCAGCTATGTTGTAGATACGGATGAAGGCGTGCGTGCTGATACCTCTTTGGAAGGATTGGCCAAACTAAAACCTGCATTTGCGGTCAACGGTACCGTAACTGCTGGTAATGCATCTCAGACTTCTGATGGTGCAGCATTTGTGATTGTGATGAGTGAGCAAATGGTGAAGGAATTGGGACTCAAGCCTATCGGTCGACTGGTCCATTGTTCTGTTGCCGGGGTTTCTCCTAAGATCATGGGTATCGGTCCCGTTGAAGCCATCCCTAAAGTACTCAAGCAATCCGGCCTTTCCATTTCCGATATCGATTTGATAGAACTCAATGAGGCATTCGCAGCCCAAGCCCTCGCTGTCATTCAAACACTCAACCTGGATGCGTCAACCATTAATATCAATGGAGGTGCCATTGCACTTGGACATCCCCTCGGATGCACCGGTGCAAAGCTGACCGTGCAATTGTTAGGCGATCTTAAACGTCTGAACAAGCGTTACGGAATGGTGTCTGCCTGTGTAGGGGGAGGGCAAGGCATTGCCGGCATCATCGAGCGACTCTAAATATTTGCAACAATATTGCAAATTTTTATTTTTTGCGTAGCTTTGGTCCGCTCATGCGACCAATTCTTTTCATTTTGCTTTTTGTGCTCGCGCACCTGCAATCGCAGTCGCAATGCGTTTTGCGCATCAGCGGATTGGTAAAAGATGCTGATACCCGTCAGCTGCTTGAAAAAGCAACGGTAACCTTGGTGGAATTGAAACGTACGGTCACCACCGATTCATTGGGTAAATACAATTTATTGGGACTATGTCCCGGTGATTACACCCTTCGTATAACACATGCGGATTGTCAAACCGCTGAATACCACTTTCACATCCGCGAAGATGTTGTAAAAGATTTTGAACTCACTCATGAAGAAAATGTACTCAAAGAGGTCGTTGTAGTGGGATCATCATCGGTCCGATCAGAAGGCATGAGTGGAGAATTGAAGGGTAGGGAACTGGCGGCAACACGCGGACTCACCCTAGGAGAATCGTTGCAACGCATCAATGGCGTTACCGTCTTACAGACGGGTAATAATATTTATAAGCCCGTGATTCAGGGCCTGCACAGCAGTCGTGTGCTCATCCTCAACAATGGAATACGCCAAGAGGGACAACAATGGGGTAGCGAACATGCTCCTGAGATTGATCCTTATGTAGCCAACCGGTTGACGGTCATCAAAGGCGCATCTTCTATTCGGTATGGAGGCGATGCTATTGGAGGAGTGATTTTGGTAGAACCCCGTTTGCTGCGATACAACCACGAACGCACAGGAGAAATCAATTTTGCTGCATTCTCCAACAATCGCCAAGCTGTGTTATCTGCTCAACTGGAAGGGGCATTTGATAAAAAAGGAACTACGGCCTGGAGGTTACAGGCTACTGCAAAGCGCGGTGGAAATGCACGTACGCCTGACTATTGGCTGAAAAATTCAGGGGTAGAGGAAATCAACGCATCGGCTGCTGCAGGATGGAGAAAGCAGGATAGAGGAATTGATTTTTTTTACAGCATATTCAATACCCGCATTGGAATTTTTAGTGGCTCGCATATCGGAAATCTGACTGATCTGGAAAACATCATTCGTCTCCAAGAACCACCGGACTACATTAAAAATGCGACTTTCTCCTATGCCATTGATCGTCCCTATCAGCAAGTTCAACACCAACTGGTAAAACTGAGGTCTTATCGCGAATACCATAATGATCATCGCATCAGCCTCACCTTGTCTTCGCAGTTCAACAATCGAAAAGAGTTTGATATCACCCGCAGCGAATCCTCCCTCCCGCAATTGGAGTTGGATTTGTTTACCAATATGGCCGACCTGGTATGGGAGCATTATGGTCACGATCGCATTAAAGGATCAGTGGGCATCAATGCAATGCACCAAATCAATTCCATCAACTACCGCTACTTTGTTCCAAACTACCGCTCACTCGATTTGGGCGCTTGGGCAGCTGCAAAATACCAGCTCAATCAATGGCAATTTGAGTTGGGTCTGCGATACGACAATCGCCATCGTTATTCCATTACCGATAATGACAAATCACCTTACGACCGACTGATGGGCAATGCGTTGGTTCCAGGTGAACCGTATGGGTCCCGTTTTTTTTCCGGCCTCTCTGGAACTGCCTTGATGGCGTATCGATTCAGCGATTATCTAAGGGGGTCCATTATTGCATCGACAGCTTGGCGTTCACCTCAGATCAATGAGTTGTTCAGCAACGGACTGCATCATGGAGCGGCTCGCATTGAGCGTGGCGATCCTGATCTACGAGCTGAACGTGCATTTGGAGTCATGGGTTCTTTGATATACAGTTCATCCAAATGGGAAGTGGAATGGGGAGTGTATCAAAAAGAAATTGATGGATTCATTTATTTGAAGCCCGGATACCCTCCTCTATTAACCATACGAGGAGCATTTCCCGTTTTCGATTATGCACAAACGCTCGCTTCACTTACTGGAACTGATGTGAGTGTAGGATACGATATCTCTGCTCACTGGAAAATTCAAATGAAGGGTTCGCTGTTGAGGGCTTTTGATAAAACGGCAAAGACGTGGCTGATTCAAATGCCAGCCGATCGGTACGAAACAGAATTATCCTATGTATTCACCGACGGGAAACTGCTCAAACAGCCTTCGTTGAAAATTTTTCTTCAGCATGTAACGGAGCAAAAACGAGTACCGCCAACCGGTAACATCAAAGTGACCGATGCCAATGGAAATGAATCCATGCAATCTGATTATTTACCGCCGCCGCCAGCCTACACCCTGGTGAATCTGGAAGTATCCAGCGGAGTAATCTCTAAAAAAAATAAAGTCGATTTGGTGCTGGGAGTAACTAACCTTTTCAATGTTTCGTATCGCGATTACATGAATGCCTTTCGGTACTTCGCGCTGGATCGAGGACGTAATATTTCTGTCAAATTAAAATTCAATTTATAATTCAAAATTCAAGTGTATGAAAAAGAATCTCAGTGCTTTGATGATTGCGTTTTTGTTGATTGCAGGTTTTGTGTCCTGTAAGAAAGAAAAAATTGATCCCAATGAAGGTGAGTTGATTACGACACTGCGTTTGAAGTTCACCAATCAGTTAGCCGGAAGTGCAGTTCCATTAGTATACGAGTTCAAGGATTTAGATGGCGATGGTGGTGCCGCACCTGTTAAGTTCGACAGCATCATCCTTGGAAAGAACATTCCCTACATCTGTGAAATAAGTGTATTAAATGAAAGTGTTTCACCAGCAGATGACATCACAAAAGAGATTGTTGCGGAAGCAGACGATCATCAATTCTATTTCACACCATCACCCGGGGCATTGGTAACCGTAAGTCAGTTGAATACAGACTCCAAGCAGCTGCCATTGGGTACTACTTCTTTCTGGTCAACAACTTTGATTCCTGCAAGGGGTACGATCACTGTAACGCTCAAGCATAAGCCGGGTGCTAAAGCGGCGAATGATCCAATAGCAAAAGGAGAGACGGATATTGAAATCCCTTTCAAATTGATTATACAGTAACACCCAGCATTTTCTTGCGTTCGCCGATCTGCTGGCGCCACATGGCATAGTAAAGTCCTTTGGATTCCAGCAGTTCGGTGTGCGTGCCTGTTTCTACAATTTCTCCTCTCTCCAGCACATGGATGCGGTCGGCATGCATAATTGTTGAGAGCCGATGTGCAATGAGTAAGGTTATTTGTTCCTTGCGGGCAGATATGGAACGAATGGTTTCTGTGATCTCTTCTTCTGTTATAGAATCCAAAGCTGATGTTGCTTCATCGAAAAGCAGAACCCGTGGGTGACGCAACAGCGCTCGGGCAATGGAGATGCGTTGCTTTTCTCCACCGGAGAGTTTGAGTCCCCCTTCACCAATAACCGTGTCGATGCCATTTTCGGCTCGTTTCAAAAGCGAGTGGCAAGATGATTTATCGAGAGCCAGTTGCAGTTGTTCTTCAGTCGCATTGGGATTCACAAACAAGAGGTTTTCGCGAATGGTACCGGAAAAAAGTTGAGTGTCTTGCGTAACAAATCCAATTTGTTTTCTGAGGTCTTCAAAATCAATTGCATTTTCGTCCATGCCATTGTAAAGAATCTTTCCTTCTTGTGGACGATAAAGTCCCACTAACAGTTTCATCAGTGTGGTTTTACCGGAGCCGGAGGGACCAACAAATGCAACCGTTTCTCCTCGGTTCACTCCGAAGCTGATTCCATCGATTGCTTTTTGTTTTGCCGTTATGTGCTGAAATCCTACGTTGACGAACTCCAGTGTTTCAATATCGCCCAGGTGACTTGGATTATCTGGTGCTTTCTCTGGCTCTTTCATCATCAGCTGATGATAGTTATTGATGGATGCTTCGGCTTCGCGGTAGGATAAAATGATGTTTCCGATTTCTTGCAGGGGACCGAAAATGAAAAATGAGAAGAACTGCATGGTCACCATTTCATGCGGTTGCATATCGTCTTTGAATACCAGCCACATCAACAGAAACAAGATGACCTGTCGCAAGGTGTTCACCATCGTGCCTTGCAAAAAGCTGATGCTGCGAATGCGTTTTACTTTTGTCAGCTCCAATCCCAATATCTTATACGTATCGGCATTCAACCGCTTTACCTCTTGTTCAGTGAGTCCCAAGCTCTTTACCAATTCAATGTTGCGAAGGCTCTCCGTGGTAGTGCCTGCCAGGGAGGTGGTAGAGCTGACAATTTTTTTCTGGATCGTTTTCACTTTTCTGCTGAGCACATTGGTGCCCCACGACAGCAATCCAATACCAGCCACATAGGCAACGGGTACTGTCCAATGGATATAGACCGATGCATAGATGAATACAAAGGTGATGCCTACTACGATTGCAAAAAGTGCATTCACAAAATAGTTGATGAACTTTTCTGTATCGGTTCGGACCTTCGTCAGTACGCTCAGCGTTTCTCCACTGCGCTGATCTTCGAATTCTTGATAAGGGAGTTTCATTGCATGGCGCAATCCATCGGTAAAGATCCTTGCTCCAAATTTTTGAATAACAACATTGGCAAAGTAGTCCTGAAAGTTTTTGGCAATGCGACTCATCATCGCAGTTCCCATTGACATCAGCAGGAGTGCAAGGGTGGCGGAAAAAAATTCATCCCAACCAAAGGGTGAGCCATTTTCCTGACGGGTATTGATGTCTTGCGACAATTTGATGATCCTTCCAAAGATGATGGGATCGATCAGCGAGAACACGGTATTCACCGTGGCCAGCGCCATGGTCAATACAATGAGCCATTTATAGGGCTTGAGGTAACTATAAAGCAATTTCATACGGCAAGATTACGCCAAATTCTATGCAAATACCCACCGTATCATTTCTTTCCAAGTGGCCTTCTTACCATACATCAAGATACCAGTGCGGTAGACCTTAGCAGCAAACCAAGTGGTGAGTACAAATCCGCCGATGAGGCTAAGCATGGAAAGTCCCAATTGCCAGTAAGGAACTGTATTTGGTACACCAAATGGAATTCTTCCCATCATGATGATGGGGGATGTGAACGGTATGATGCTGGTCCATACTGCCAAATTGCTACCGGGATTATCCAGTACGCCACCTAAAATGATGAAGGCAAAGATGATGGGCATGGAAATGGGCAGCATGAGTTGCTGTGCTTCTTGGGGATCCTCATTGATTACACTTCCCACCGCTGCAAAAAGTGAGGCATAGAAAAGGTAGCCTCCTAAAAAATAAAACAGGAAGCAGGCGATGATGGTCAGCCAATTGGCTCCGGCAATCAATTCATCTTTGGCCTCAAGTATCTTGAATGCAGCTGAGTTGCTGCCTTGTGCTGCTGCGACTGTGGGGTTCTCTTGCATATTCTGGTATTCTTGGACCGCTTCAGAAGGCACGAATGCAGATAATGAACTGGAGAGAGCAAAAATCAATGCAATCCATAACAGCAACTGTGTGAGACCAACACCTGCAATACCCACTATTTTTCCCATCATCAATTCAAATGGTTTGCAGGAGGAAACGATGACTTCTGCAATGCGATTGGTTTTCTCTTCCACTACACCTCGCATCACCATAGAACCAAAAATGAACATGGTCATATAAATCAGAAAGCCGCTTCCGAATCCAATTCCGTAAGCCAAACCTGCATTCGATTCTTTCGATTCACCTTCTTCATCGGTCACCATACTTTTCAGCACCACCAGCTTTTCCGATGCGTCGGAGATGGAGTCGAGTGCTGCTTTTCGGATTCCTTTGTTTTGCAGCAATATGTTTTCGAGTGATTTGCTGAGTTGGCGTTCAACATAGCGACTGGTTTCAAATCCAACTTGTTCACTGGAATGAAGCTCCGCAACGAGGGAGTCGCCAACAATCTCAGGATACAACAACGCATCGAATTTTTGTCCCTTGAACATTGAGCTGTCATTTCCATTGAAGAAAGAAAACACAACGTTGCCGGTATCGCTCTTGATGTTTTCTTTCAAAAACTCAGGACCATTGACAACAGCAATGTGCGATTCTTCCTGTGAAGAAGCTGCAAAATAGGCTGAGCCTGCAATGAATGCTACAAAGATCAGTGGCATGAGGATGGTCATCAACAGGAAACGCTTGTTGCTTACCCGTGTGATGTATTCCCGTTGTATGATGAGCAGTATTTTATTCATAATGATGACTTGTTCAGTTTATTGAAATTGTCTTGCTTCTGGTGTGCCTTGTACCAATTGAATGAAGATGTCGTTCAATGAAGGAAGAACTTCCTGGAAAGAGGAAATGGTAAGTCCCTTGCCGATGAAGAACTGTAAGACATCGTTGCTGGTGAATCCTTCATTGATGCGAACCTGAAGGTGATTTTCATCTGCGTGGATCAGATCAAAGAGATGAATGGCAGTATGTTCTGCAAGAACTTGTTGTTGGAATCCGATTTGAAAAATATTCTTTTTAAAATCTTGTTTTACCTGACCAACGCTACCGTCCAGGATCTTTTTTCCTTTGTTTACCAGAATGATATGGTCGCATATTTCTTCCACCTGTTCCATGCGATGGGTACTGAAGATGATGGTTGCGCCCTCTTGAGCGAGTCGGAAAATTTCGTCTTTAATGAGGTTGGCATTGACGGGATCCAGTCCGCTGAACGGTTCATCGAGTATGATCAGGCTGGGGTTGTGGACTACTGTTGTTACGAATTGCAATTTCTGGCTCATTCCTTTACTGAGGTCTTCTACCTTTTTATTCCACCAGGTTTCCATTTGGAATTTGACGAACCACTCTTTGATGTTGTTCAGTGCTTGCTGCTTTGAAAGTCCCTTGAGTTGCGCGAGATAGAGAACCTGTTCACCAATTTTCATTTTTTTATAGAGTCCCCTTTCCTCCGGCATGTAACCGATGTGCGGATTATCGCGAAGCGCGTCGAATGGCTGTCCGTGCAGGCGGATGGTTCCTTCATCGGGATAAAAAATTCCAGTGATCATGCGCAGCAGGGTAGTTTTGCCGGCACCATTGGGTCCCAATAAACCAAACACCGATCCCTTTTCAATAGAAAAACTGATATCGTCGACTGCTTTTTGTCCGGAGAAGTATTTCTTCAGACGGTCGACTGCGAGTAAATGATCCATATATAATAGTATAGATGCTGCAAATTACTCGGAAATGAGGTTCAACTAGAACGAACTTGATAAGCGGTCGGCTACTTTCTGTCCATCCATTGCAGCACTTACGATTCCTCCGGCATAACCGGCTCCTTCACCGCAGGGGTAGAGGTTGTGTACGTGGGGATGCTGCAACGATACAGAATCGCGGGGGATGCGAACGGGGGAGGAGGTGCGACTTTCGGGGGCAACTACAACGGCCTCATCGGTCAGGTACCCTTTCATCTTCTTTCCAAATGCCAGAAATGCTTTTTGAAGGGAGCGGAAAACAAATTCCGGCAGGACATCTTTCATATTGGCAGAATGAATTCCTCTTAGGTAAGATGTTTCGGGTAAGGTGGTAGATGTTTTTCCTAAAATCAGGTCGGTCATGCGTTGTGCGGGAGCGGTATATTTTCCTCCTCCTGCTTCAAATGCTTTTCGCTCAACCGCTTCTTGGAAGCGATGCAGCATGAGCGGATCTGCGATCGATCCTGTTTGTGCCAATGCATCTTTCAGTTCCACTTGGACCACCATGCCTGAATTGGCAAATGGATTATTTCGTTTTGATGGGCTCCATCCGTTTACGACCAACGAACCCTGCAGAGTTGATGCGGTAGCTATGATTCCGCCAGGACACATGCAAAAAGAAAATACCCCCCGATCCTTTACTTGTTCCACCAAGGCATACGATGCAGGCGGCAGGTGGGGGTCGCGTTGTTGATGAACGGGACAGTGGTATTGGATGGAATCAATCAAGGTTTGCGGATGTTCTATGCGTACGCCCAGCGCAAAGGGTTTGGGTTCGATGAGAATTTTTTTCTGATGCAACAGATAAAAAATATCCTTGGCGGAGTGACCGGTAGCCAGGATGATGGCATCTCCTTCGAATACGTTCCCGGAATTACAGGTGAGAGATCGGATCCGGCCTTCCGTCAATTGAAGATCGGTGACTTGTTCATTAAAATGCACTTCGCCACCATGAGACTGAATGCACTCGCGCATAGCGGTGATGATCTGCGGTAATTTATTGGTGCCGATATGCGGATGTGCGGTGTACAGGATGGACGGATCTGCACCGAAAAACACCAGTAATTCTAAAACCTCATTTACGCTTCCTCGTTTGTTGCTGCGGGTATATAGTTTTCCATCGCTATACGTGCCAGCACCACCTTCGCCAAAACAGTAATTGCTGTTTTCGTTGAGTTCGCCAAGCCGATTAAGGGCCGCCAAATCGCGTCTTCGTTCCCTCACGTCTTTTCCTCGTTCCAGGATGATGGGTTTGATTCCTTTTTGGAGCAGTTTCAATGCCGCAAAGAGGCCGGCCGGTCCAGCACCAACAATCACAACACGATGAGTTGCATGATGCACCTCTGGAAATGTGAAAGAGGGAAGTGGAGGCGGTTCGAAAGGTTCGTCGATGGTAACGGCTACACGCAGGTTGATGCGTACGCGTTTGCTTCGGGCATCGATGGATTGCTTGAGCGGTTGATACCCCGTGATGCGATCGACAGCAATCCCCAATTCCTCGGCAATTCGCTCCCGGATGGAGATGGGTTGCGACGCTTCAGTGGGCGACAGTTGCAAGGGCAGTTCCCTCTGCATGAAAACAATTTAGAAAGGCAGGTCGTCTGCAATACTTTGCTGACCCTCGGTATCAGGGGTGAAGCTGGGCGATTTGTCAATGGGTCCCGATGCCATACTCAACTGTTCTATTCTCCAGGCGTCGAGATTGGTGATGTAATTCACTTGTCCGTTTTTTTCCCAACGCGAACCCTTGATGTTGAAGTGAACCTTAACAGTATCGCCGATATTGAATCGATCGAGCACTGCAGTTCGGTCCTGCACGGTTTGAAATTTTACAAAATTGGTGATGGTCCTTCCATTAATGTCTTCGTTAGTTTCAATGACGAACTCACGTGTCTTGAACGTAGCACTGCGTTGCACTGTTTCGGACTTGGATACAATTTTACCTGTTAAATCAAATGCCATGGTACTTTATCTGTTTGTGCGAAGTTATCATTAAATTGGACGCTCATGAAATTTATACTGATTGAAGCATTGCTAAGGCAGCGAAAGCTGATGCTTGCGTTTAGCCATGCGGGGATGGTTGTGGTGTTCGCTTTATCGTGTCGCGCTCCTCAGGAATTATCTGAGATCCGTTTCAAAGATTATCCCGTTGGAAAGAGTGCGGGAGTGGACTCCGTGTATATTCAGATGCTGGCTCCATATTCCGATAGCCTAAGCAAGAGCATGAATGAGGTACTGTGCAGCAATGAACGTGAATTATTCAAAGACCAACCCAATAGCGATTTAGGGAATTTCATGGCTGATGCCTATTTGTGGGCAGCTCGCGAGATATTGAAGCAACCTGCCGATATGGCCTTTATGAATCATGGAGGAGTGCGGATCAATCGCCTGGGTAAAGGAGTAATAACTCGTACGAATGCTTATGAGATGATGCCATTCGACAACCAGTTAGTAAACGTTGAG
>JAFMES010000221.1 GCA_017856605.1 Chitinophagaceae bacterium | reverse complement strand
AAGCTTCCATCGCAGCTTGACTTGTTTTACAAGATAGCCGTGCGACAAATTGATCTGAAGGAATTAAAGGAGTTTGAGGTACGAGGCGACAAATTAGAACTGAAGCGGCCAAAGAAAACCGAACCAGAAAAACTTTCACTGATTGGAACAAAATCAGATACTAAGAAAGAAACAGAGCTCATTATTTTTGGTGAAAGCAGCGATAAAATCAAATATGCCTTGGCAAATTGCTGCAAACCCATTCCAGGCGACGATGTATTTGGATTTGTGTCAACCGGTAAAGGACTAATTATTCATCGCACCAATTGTCCCAATGCCACACGACTTTTATCCAGCTATGGACACCGCGTGGTCAAAACCAAATGGGCCAAAAACAAAGAAATTTCTTTCCTTACCGGTTTAAAGATCACCGGTCTGGATGATGTGGGAGTGATCCATAAGATTACCAATCTGATTTCCGGAGACCTCCGCATCAACATCAATGCCATTACCGTTGAGGCCCGGGAAGGCATCTTCGAAGGAAACATCCGACTGTATGTGCACGACAAGGATGAACTCGACACGCTTACTGCCCGATTAAAAGAGTTGCCCGGTATTCAAACTGTTCAGCGATACGACCTGGAAGCCTAATCATAAAAGGGGATATTTATTTTTCAGTCGTGTACTCCATTCAGTTAATTTTGCCCCTTACCAATCCATGCTATTATGGTTGATGTTTTACTGGGATTGCAATGGGGTGATGAAGGAAAAGGAAAGATTGTCGATTATTTCGCACCGCAATACGATATCATCGCCCGATTTCAGGGTGGTCCAAACGCAGGACATACGTTGTATGTAAACGGAGAAAAAGTAGTGCTCCATCAAATTCCATCGGGAATATTTCATGCCAACAAAATCAATCTGATCGGAAACGGCGTTGTACTGGATGCCGTAACGCTGAAGAAAGAATACGATAAGGTGGCTGCCTTTGGAGTGGATGGCAGAAAAAATCTTTTTATTTCAGAGCGCACCCATTTGATTTTGCCCACGCATCGCGCATTGGATAAAGCATCGGAATTGTCCAAAGGCAATGACAAGATTGGTTCAACTCTGAAAGGAATTGGTCCAGCATACATGGATAAAACCGGTCGCAATGGCTTGCGTGTAGGCGACCTCCTCGATAAAAACTTTACTACGCAATACATCAAGTTGCGCATGAAGCATCAGCGCATGCTGGATAGTTTTGGGTTCACAGAAGATATCTCTGCCTGGGAAGAAGAGTTTTTTGAAGCCATTGAATTCATGCGTACGCTCAATATCGTTAATGGTGAATATTTCATCAATGAAAAAATCAAAGACGGTAAAAAAGTACTTGCAGAGGGTGCTCAAGGCAGTATGCTGGATGTGGATTTTGGCACCTTCCCCTTTGTGACTTCGTCCAATACCATTTCAGCAGGAGTGTGTACAGGGTTGGGGATTGCTCCCAATCGCATTAGGGAAATTATCGGAGTAACCAAGGCCTATTGCACCCGAGTGGGAAGTGGTCCGTTTCCTACCGAGTTGCACGATGAAGTAGGCGAACGATTGAGAAAGATTGGTAATGAATTTGGAGCCACTACGGGTCGCCCTCGTCGATGCGGCTGGATTGATCTGGTTGCATTGAATTTCGCGTGCATGATCAATGGGGTTACCCAGATCGTGATGACAAAAGCCGATGTATTGGATGCATTTGAGGACCTCCAGGTCTGCACCCACTACACCATTGATGGGAAGGATGAGCGTGCTGTTCCATACCAGATGGGTAAACTAGCCATTGAACCCGTTTATCAGCAGTTCAAAGGTTGGATGACGGATATTACCGCAGTAGCATCTTCTGCCGCTTTGCCTGCGGCAATGAAAACCTATATGGGCTTCATTAATGATTACTTGAAGGTGCCGGTTACCTATATTTCCAATGGGCCGGGAAGGGATCAAATTATTAAAGCATAAACGAACATCGAAAAAAAATTTTTCAAATATTTGGAGAAATAAAAAACTCTCTGAAATTTTACGATGTAATTCTTTTTTCGATATGGCGAAATCAGTAAAAGAAAATAAGGTCTCAAAAAAATCCGTAGAGGAGGAAAAACCATCCAAGCCGGTCAAATCAGCAACTTCTAAAAAGAAAGAAGAGGATGATGACGATCTGGACGATGAGCCGGTAAAGAAGTCATCTCGTAACGACGACGATGATGACGGTGAAGACGTTCAGGACGATTGGGAAAAATCTGAAGAAGAGGATAACTGGGATCCTGATTTCGAAGAATTCGATCTGCCTAAGTCCCGAGCAAAAAAATCCGGTGGAAAAAAATCTTCCGATGAAGATGACTTTTCAGTCGATGATGACTTTAAAGAAATGGGTTACTTCGATGAATCCGGAAATGGTTTCGACGACGACGATGATTTTTAGTCCCGTCTTCCTCTATTGATTCTTCATTTCATTTGCTGCAAAGTTGAGCAAGATGGGCTCATTCATGCGACTGGACATTACCTGCATGCCAAATGGCATACCGTTGGAGTGCTTGAAAAGCGGTATGGATAATGCAGCTATACCTGCCAGATTTGCGAATACTGTATACAAATCCCCCAAATACATTTCAACGGCGTTGTTGGACTTTTCTCCAAAATGAAATGCAGGAGCCGGTACGGTTGGCATAATCATCAGATCGTATTCTGTAAAGAGTTGGTCGGTTGTTTCTGCAATGAGCCTTCTTATTTGCTGTGCTTTTGTGAAATAAGCATCGTAATAGCCAGCACTGAGTACAAAGGTACCCAGCATGATCCTGCGTTTGACTTCTTTTCCAAAACCTTCGGATCGGGAGCGTGAATAGAGGTCTTCCAATTGATTGAGTGGGGTGTTGGAACGATGACCAAAACGAACACCATCGTATCGTGAAAGATTGGATGAAGCTTCAGCGGTGGTCATCACATAGTAGGCTGGAACAATGTAATCCAGGTAGTTGAAGTTAACAGGGGACACCGTATGACCTTGCTCGATCAGTTGATTGATGCGTTGCTGTATGGCCGATCGGATCTCTGGATCCAACGAAGGGTGTTCTAGGCTTTCAGGGAAATAGGCAATGCGATAGGACCGTTGGTCATGAATCGTTTTAAGATAATCGGGCACCTCTTCAGTTGAACAGGTGCTGTCGTATTCATCGCTACCAGCTACAACCGATAACACAGCAGCTGCATCTTCAATACCCATTGAAAATATTCCGATCTGATCGAAAGAAGATGCATAGGCAATCAAGCCATGGCGGGATATTCTTCCATAGGCCGGTTTTAGTCCCACAATC
>JAFMES010000220.1 GCA_017856605.1 Chitinophagaceae bacterium | reverse complement strand
AATTGCAATCGGTCCTGCGGAGACGTGATGCTTTCGGATTCGGGTTGAAATGAAATGCACCCGATGCAGTTGGAGTTGCATGCCGGCGACGAGGGGATGGGGCATTCCCATCTGCCTAAAAAATAATTTCGTGCAGCGGGACAGGTATACGTCCTGCAGCATTTTTCTGCCAGATGTTGAACCAAACGATTCTGCGGATAAGCATTCAGCATCGCATCTACTCCCAGCTCAATTTTTTCAGGATCGTATCCTGAGCATTCCTGGCGAATATCCTGCTCAATTCGAAGTGCAGTCACCATGAAATGATCTTCATACCACCCCGCTGCAGTATAGCAATATAGAGGTAAAGTAACAGCACCGGGATCGGTTTCGAATGCGGAAAGGTAGGTACCGGTGTGCGCTGGTGGCACAAACGCTGCAACCGCCCATCCTTTTTCACAGAGTCGCATTTCCCCTGTCTTAACATCGATACCAATTCCTTTTCTGCCTGGCAATTCATAAAGCGAACCGCCATCAGGAAGGGGAATCCACTCTTCGGTTTCTATTGGAAAAGCATCCCATCCAGCGCGACCAACCGCATAGAGGGTTTGATCTTCAAAGATGTTGCCATTGCCATCGGAGTATAAAAGAAAGGGGGAGTGCTGAAGAGCCATGCGCAAAGTTACCTATTTAGCATACGTTGGCAATAGGTGTTGAATTCATCGTCCTCTACCTCGTATTCATCGTCGTCATCATCATCTGTTTCCATTTGAAGGATCTGATTGTCTTTAAAATCGATGGTCAGCCACCCATCGCGTATCAGTACATTTTGGAGGTCCGACCACGGAGTATGTTTGGATCTCCAACCGGATCGAACAATGCCAGTTTCAGAAAATCCGATTTCGGTTTTTTGGAGTAGAAATCCCTCTGCAATTCCCAATAAGATGAATAGCACATTTGAGTTCAGTCCTTCACCGAAGGCGATCAAACCGATACCTGCAGTAATCAGAATGTATCGAAAACGAATTGGCTTTTTTCGTCTTTTTTCTATTGCATTGCTGATGGCAAGAATTAGTACTATCGCACCACATAAATACAATGGCCAAGGAGGTGAAGGGAGCAATAAATGGATTGAAAGTATGATTAATGCTAAGATGGTTAAGAGCCAGCCAGTTCGTTCAATGAGGGGACGATTTTGATTTCTGAGTACCACGACATAATCGTGAATTTTTTGCTTGCGCATAGGAGTTATTTATCGCAGAGCATTAGGTTACAGAGTTTGAAGAGCACCCGAGCACCCACATTTTCATCCCATCCATCTTTGCTTACTCCTGTTTCGCAGAGATCAAATCCAATGATCTTCCTGCCGCTGGAGAGAATTTTGCGGAACACAAAGCTGAGTTGTTCCATTTCAAAGCCGCCAGGGACGGGTGTTCCAGTGTGGGGACAAAGTTTTGGATCTAATCCATCGATATCGTAGCTGATGTAGACGTGTTCAGGAAGTTGGGATATGATTTCATCAGAGATGTGTGCCCAGGTTTGTCCCTCGAACTGACGTTCTTTGATTTCTTTTTCAAAATAGGTCACTACGCGGTAGTCGCTTTGGCAGATGTAGTTCCATTCCGACTCGCAATAATCACGAATGCCCAGTTGAATGAGCTTGGTGACTTGTGGAAAATCGTTTAGCACATTGAACATGATGGAGCCGTGTGAATGGTCCAGTCCTTCGTACGATTTTCTCAGATCACAATGTGCATCAACCTGAAGAATGCCGAAGTTAGAATGAGTTTCACTGAGTGCTTTGATTAAGCCATAGGCCGTGCTGTGATCGCCGCCAAGGAGTCCCACTTTTTTCCCTTTCTTCAACTGCTCCAGGCATTTTTCATAGACCCAGAGGTTGAGTTGCATGCACCCTTCATTGACCTCTTTTAGGGTTTTGCGCATGAATTTATTGGACTCGATTTTTTCTCCGGAGTTGATGAAGTTGAGGTAGAGCTCATTTTCTTTTCGGAGGATATCGTTCTTTAAGAGAATTTTTTTATCGACCGGCTGCATAAACACACCTTTCTTCCAAGCGTTTTGGAATTGGCTGTCGAATAAGTCGACTTGTAAGCTAGCCTCTAGAATATGTTCCGGTGAGCGGGCAGTCCCACTTTTGAAACTCACGGTCACCTCCCAGGGTACCGGGACGATGATTAGCGAGGCATTTTCTTCAGTGAACGGAAGGCCAAAAACATTGTTATTGGCTACACTCACCCCATTGGGGTCGAACCGGGATAGGTCGGCAATCATGTGACGGAACTAATTAAAATTCTGTGTTTTATGCAATAAAGTGAACTCAAAAAGCGTTGCAATTTAGGTAAAATTGGAATTCCCCTTTGTAGTACATTTGCATATTCGTAAAAACTATGAAAAAGATACATATTCTAGGATTGATCCTCATCGCCGGAGCCATTGGTGCGCTGCTCACATTGATGGGAGACATTAGCACGTACGATTCAGTTGAATCAGCAAAGAAAAAAGAAGGCAAGTTTGTGCACTTGATTGCTAAGATTGACACCACACAGCCAATTGTGTATGATCCCATCAAGGATCCAAACTATTTGGCCTTCACCGCAATTGATTCACTTGGATACAGCACAAAGGTTGTATACAAAAATGCGAAGCCAACAGACTTTGAGAAAAGTGCACGCGTGGTGATGAAAGGAGCGATGAATGGCGAAACGTTTGAATGCAAAGAGATAGTACTTAAGTGTCCTTCAAAATACACCGACGAGCAGGGTGCTGGTCCAGGCAAATTGGCCGAGGAGCCTGCCGTGAAGACCACGGAATAGTGATCGATAAACAAATTATTTTATGATCGAATACAATGGTGAACACCTGCTCATTGGGCAGATAGGAATGTTCTTGTCGCTCTTGGCATTTTTCTCTGCCTTGGTTGCGGCCTTTGCCAATTTCAAGGCTGCGGGTGCTGCTGATGCTATTCAGGAGAAGCCCTGGCAGCGATTGGCGAGAACCAGTTTTATTTTAAACGTGGTGTCGGTCATTGGCCTGTTCTTAACACTTTACCTGATCATCTATAATCACTACTTCGAATACAAATATGCCCACCAGCACTCCAAGCGCAGTTTGGATATGCAGTACCTGTTGAGCTGTTTCTGGGAAGGTCAGGAAGGAAGTTTCATGCTTTGGGCATTTTGGAATGCGGTATTGGGACTCCTGCTGATTCGTTGGTCGAAAAAATTCGAATTCCCTGTGATGGCCGTCATGAGTATGGCACAGGTTTTTTTAGCCAGTTTTTTGATTGGAATTTACTTCTTTGATATCAAGATCGGTTCTAATCCATTTGT
>JAFMES010000219.1 GCA_017856605.1 Chitinophagaceae bacterium | reverse complement strand
TGCAAGTGGAGTGGTTTTCAAATTGGGCAATCCGCGTTTTGCAGCTTCTTTCTGCCACTCTTCGCTGTAGCCGTCACCTTCGAACAATACATTTTTTGAAGCTTTGATGTAGGCTTTGATCACCTGCATGATGGCAACCTCTTTCTTATCGCCTTTATCGATCAATGCGTCTACTTCATTTTTGAAGTTGGTGAGGGTTTCAGACATGATGGTGTTCAGTACCGTCATGTTGTATCCGCAGTTGGCAGAAGAACCTACAGCACGGAATTCAAATTTGTTTCCTGTGAATGCGAAAGGAGAAGTACGGTTACGATCGGTATTGTCCAACAGCAATTCAGGAATGTTCTTATGAATATCGAGTTTAAGCATCACCTCGTCCTGCTCATCGAACTTGTCGCCCACCCTACTTTCCACTTCATTGAGAACCTTAGCCAGGAACTGACCAATGTAAGCAGAGATGATGGCAGGAGGTGCCTCGTTGGCACCCAAGCGGTGGTCATTACCCGCAGAAGCAATGGCTGCACGCAACAGGTCTGCGTTATCGTGAACAGCTTTAATGGTGTTCACAAAGAATGCGAGGAACATCAGGTTGGTCTTTGGAGTTTTTCCAGGCGACAACAAATTGATGCCTGTATCGGTGGCCATGCTCCAGTTGTTGTGCTTACCACTTCCGTTGATGCCGGCAAATGGTTTCTCGTGAAGCAGTACGCGCAGCTTGTGGCGTTTCGCAACACGCGACATCACATCCATTAATAAAGTATTGTGATCAACTGCCAAGTTCAGTTCTTCATAAATGGGCGCACACTCAAACTGAGCAGGTGCCACTTCATTGTGACGAGTACGAAGTGGAATGCCGAGGCGATATGCTTCGTTTTCGAAATCGCGCATGAAAGCATATACGCGCTCTGGAATGGATCCGAAATAATGATCTTCCAATTGTTGTCCCTTTGCTGGCGTGTGTCCGAATACGGTTCTTCCAGTCATGATCAAATCAGGACGCGCATTGGCCAATCCTTCATCAATCACAAAATATTCTTGTTCCCAGCCCAATGTTGCTGTAACCTTACTTACACTTTTGTCAAAATAATGGCAAACGTCTACTGCTGCTTTATTCAAGGCTTCAATCGACTTCAAAAGCGGCGCCTTGTAGTCCAAGCACTCTCCCGTATACGACACAAAGATGGTAGGGATGCACAACGTGCTGCCCTGACCTATGTTCATGATGAACGCAGGAGAAGTCGGATCCCATGCTGTATAGCCGCGCGCTTCAAACGTTGCGCGGATACCGCCACTGGGAAACGAAGAAGCATCAGGCTCTTGCTGAGTCAATGCATTGCCATCGAACTCTTCAATTGCAGTACCATCGGATTTTATCGTGAAAAACGAATCGTGTTTCTCAGCGGAAGATCCAGTGAGGGGCTGGAACCAGTGTGTATAGTGTGTAGCACCTTTGCTTTGTGCCCAATGACGCATTCCCGCTGCAATTTGGTTGGCGACGGTTCTGTCAATTTTCTGTCCACTCTTTATAGAGTTGGACAAACTTTTGTAAGCCTCATCGCTGAGGTATTCACGAGCAGTTTTCATGGTGAATACATTTTCACCGAATGAAGCAGCTACTTTATCCGATCCGCCGACACTCAATTCCTCTTTTACTGTGGTTAGGTTGTCAATTGCCTTGAAACGTAATGATTGCATATGAAGTGGTTTAAGAAGGCACAAAATTCAAATAATTCGGCCTAAGCACCAATAAAATTTTGACTGAAATGATATTTTTATCTCTTTATGTGTAAAAAATATGAATAACTGTCCCCAAATTAATATATAGTAAAAATTATAATATAATCAAAAACCTGCTTATCAACCATTTGTCAACTCACCGGATTTGGAGGTTTGGGACACCCTCTTTTTAAATTAACTTCGCGCTTTCCTCACATGCACATGGAGACTACAGTAGAGACCGCCCGTCAGCTGGGATTGCTTCCCGAAGAATTTGAAAGCATTCGACAGATTTTGAGCCGAACCCCCAATTTCAATGAATTGGCCGCTTACTCCGTTATGTGGAGCGAGCATTGCAGTTATAAGAATTCCATCAAGTGGTTAAAAACCTTACCAAGAGAGGGCAGTAAACTGTTGGTCAAAGCTGGTGAGGAAAATGCTGGACTGGCCGACATTGGCGATGGTTATGGTGTCGTTTTCAAAATTGAATCGCATAACCATCCTTCTGCAATTGAACCCTTTCAGGGAGCGGCAACAGGAGTCGGTGGAATCCATCGCGATATTTTTACCATGGGCGCTCGACCCATTGCTGCGTTGAATTCGCTTCGCTTTGGAAATCTCAATGAAGCCAAAACCCGTCATCTTTTAAAAGGCGTTGTGGCCGGTATTGGTCACTATGGAAATTGTTTTGGAGTACCAACGGTAGGGGGTGAAGTTTATTTTGAAGATTGCTACCATACCAATCCATTGGTCAATGCAATGAGTGTGGGGATAGTAAAAGTGGGTCAAACGGTCAGCGCAACTGCACTCGGCACTGGCAACCCCGTTTTCATTGTTGGTTCTGCAACGGGAAAAGACGGTATAGGTGGTGCGTCGTTTGCCTCAGCAGATATCACGGAAGAAAGCGCACAGGACCTTCCTGCAGTTCAGGTTGGAGATCCATTTCAGGAAAAGAAATTATTGGAAGCATGTTTGGAAGTTATTCCTACCGGAGCATTGGTGGGCATGCAGGACATGGGTGCGGCAGGTATCATATGCTCTACGGCAGAGACCAGTGCAAAAGGCGGAGTAGGCATGCGCATTGATTTAGATAAGGTTCCTAAGCGTCAGCAAAACATGAAAGCTTGGGAGCTGTTGCTCAGTGAAAGTCAGGAGCGCATGCTGATGATTGTGCATAAAGGAAGAGAAAAAGAAGTACTCAGCATTTTTGAAAAATGGGATTTGCCTTGTTCAGAGATTGGAGAGGTCACAGATGATGGGATGCTTCGTTTTTATATGGGAGGACAATTAGAAGCCGAGATGCCAGCTGAAAGTTTGGTGTTGGGTGGAGGTGCTCCTGTTTACCATCGTGAATATGCTCGTCCTACTTATTTTGATGCAATCGAACAATTCGATGCAGCAAGCATTCCCGTGCCGAACGATTTAAAATCCATTGCCCAACAACTTGCTGCACTTCCCAATATCGCCAGCAAGCGGTGGGTATATACCCAATACGATAGCATGGTGGGTACAGGAAATACAGCCACCAATCGTCCCTCTGACGCTCCCGTAGTTTTGGTGAAAGAAACCGGTAAAGCATTGGCAGTTACAACCGATTGCAACAGTCGCT
Source organism: Chitinophagaceae bacterium (assembly GCA_017856605.1). Classification (GTDB taxonomy): domain Bacteria; phylum Bacteroidota; class Bacteroidia; order Chitinophagales; family Chitinophagaceae; genus Pollutibacter. Next base: position 5 of record JAFMES010000219.1, on the reverse strand, counting down.
ATGTA
>JAFMES010000036.1 GCA_017856605.1 Chitinophagaceae bacterium | reverse complement strand
GGCCCACCTGGGCTTGAACCAGGGACCCCCTGATTATGAGTCAGGTGCTCTAACCGGCTGAGCTATAGGCCCCAGAACCTGAGTTCTGTGAGGTGCAAATATATTGAATACTCACAATACCTCAATTGATACTAAATTGCATATATCAATTAAGCATATGAGAATTTCCATTTTATTTTTAGCTGTATTTCTGCATGTTGCAGCGTTTTCTCAAGAAAAAAGCACAACGGATACCACCCTTCGATCATCCAGTCTGGATGAAGTAGTGGTGATTGGAAGTAGAGGTGGAGCCCGATCCAAAATGGAGTCGCCCGTCCCTGTGGATGTGATTCGAATTTCAAACATGATTATGAATTCTGGTCGAATGGACCTGACCGCTAATCTCAATTTTTCAGCTCCTTCATTCAACTTCAATCGCCAGTCGGGTACCGATGGAGCAGATCATGTTAACATTGGCACACTGCGGGGATTGGGACCAGATCATACGCTGGTGTTGATCAACGGAAAACGTCGTCACAGCACTGCATTGGTCGCCATATTTGGAACGCGCGGACGAGCACAGTCGGGTGTTGATTTGAATAGCTTTCCTCAAATGGCGGTTGACCGCATCGAAATTTTACGCGATGGTGCTTCTGCACAATACGGTTCAGATGCCATTGGTGGTGTTATGAACATTCTGCTCAAAGAAGGGCCAAGTAATTGGACAATCACTACGGGCATTGCCGGATATGCTGATCGAAAATTCAATACCTATTATCAGCGTGCAAATAATCATTACCTCCATTCCAATCCCATTGACGGCGTTGCTTCCAATTTTTCAATCAATAAAGGCTTTGCATTGGGAAAGAAAGGGGGTTCTATTAATGCATCGATGGAATACAATACGTTGGGTAAAACATTCCGACAAGTACAATCAACCGATATCAAGGATCCGGAAGGCTTGCCTTTGATCAATACCATTCGCCAGGCATTTGGAGATGGATCCATGCAATCTTTCGGCGCAATGTATAATCTCCAACTGCCATTGAAAAAAGGAATGCGGTTCTATTCATTTGGGTCGTATACTACTAAGTCATCCCAGGCCTATGCCTTTACACGCAATTGGAAAAGCAGTCCGCACCGCTTTCCTCGGAATACGGATGGGTCACTGATATTTGTCCCCGATATCATGTTCAAAAGCGGATCCGGCGATACCAGTTACAATCCTCAAATCCATACGGCCATTCAAGATATTGCAGTTGTGGCTGGTTTATCGGGACAAACCGCTAAGGGATGGCAATGGGATTTCAGCAATGCTGTTGGTCACAATCGATTCAACTATTTTGGATACAAAACATTCAATGCTTCTATCGTTGGCAATGCCAATAAAACCAGTTTTGATGATGGCGGATTTAGTTTTTTACAGAATACACTGCATTTAGATGTTTCAAAAGAATTCGGACAAAAAAATAAAGGAGGATACAAACTTTCTTTTGGTTCTGAATTACGCTACGAGCGATACCAAATTTTCAAGGGTGAAGAGGGTTCGTATAAAGCATATCCTAATTCATCTGGATTAGAACAAACGCCAGGCTCACAGGGATTTCCCGGATTCAGTCCCGCTGATGAACGAACTGCCAATCGCACTGTTGCGGGCTTGTATGGAGATATCGAGTATACTCCCAATAAACGACTATTGCTTTCAGGGGCAGTCCGTTTCGAAAACTATTCTGATTTTGGTGCTGTCGCAACTGTAAAAGCTGCCGCTCGGTATAAACTCGCAGATCAATTTAATTTGCGAGGTTCATTCAGTACAGGATACCGTGCACCCTCTCTCCAACAAAAGTATTTTAGCAATACCCTCACTTCATTTTCAAGTGGTGTACTGGTGCAATCACGCATTGCTAATAACGATGATGAACTCACTCGACTCGCAGGAATACCTTCACTCAAGCAAGAAACTTCTGTCAATGGAAGCATAGGATTTTCATGGCGACCAACCGCTAATTTGTCGTTTACGGTAGATGCTTATCAGATTCAATTGAAAAATAGGGTAGTGCTATCCGGACTTTTTTCGGCAGAAGATGCCAATCTTCCTGTTGCACTCACCAATCGATTGAAATCCTTAGGAGTAGTTACTGCACAGTTTTTTTCCAATGCTGTTAACACCACCAATAAAGGGTTGGATGTGGTTGCCACTTATCAAACTGCACCACAACGCAAGCACCAATTTCGTGCAACAGTCGTAGCCAACTTCCAACAAGCAGTAATTGATCAGATCAACGTTCCCTCTGCTCTGCAAAACACCAAATATGCAACAGACCCCTATTACACTTCACGTGCAAAATATTTCAGCAATGAACTACCCAGTGCCTTTTTTAGTACCCGTGAAGCGTACTTCATGAAGGCTTCCGCTCCTCGCTCAAAATATATTGCATCACTTCAATACACACGGAACACACTCAGCGTGGGAGCACGATTCACCTATTTTGGAAAAATTGAATTGACCGGCTTTGGTGACCCCGATTACGATGGCGTATATCCTATGGTTCCGGCCGACGATCCTTCCAACGCACCTAATGCGTTGAATTTCAATGATGGAATCTATGTTCCAGAGATTTTTATCTATTCTGGTAAAATGACTACTGATCTATATGCCAATATTCAACTCAAAAAAGGACTGAACTGGAGCTTAGGCGTTGATAATCTGTTTAATGTACATCCTGATCTTTCGGTCAATCCACTAGCAAAGTATTGGGCAGGAGATAATGAGACAGGGGGACCTTGGGAGGGTGTACAAATGGGTTACAACGGAATGCGAATCTTTACTAAATTGCTATTGAATTTTTAACCACCCTAAACCATTCGCATGAATCGCCTCCTCTTAAAGGTTCGTCCTGCACTCAACATCTTTTTCATTCTGGCAGTGATTTTATTTTCTTTCATTGGTTGTGAAAAAACAATTACAATCCGTGAAGTACTCCAACCAGGAAAACGCAAGGTGTCGGTTATTCTTACCGATGGACCCATGGATCTTAAAAAAGTCCTCATCGATGTTCAAAAAGTAGAAGTAAAGGTTGATAACGATGATGAAGATGAAGATGACGACGACAGGGATGACGACGATAAAGATGATGACGATAATAAACAAAAAGATGAATACGGAGAGTGGGTGTCACTTGATGTTCAACCGCAGATCATTGATGTGCTTCAATTAAGAAACGGGGTGGAACTGGTAATTGGTTCAGTTACTGTTCCACGTGAGGTTGAAAAAGTAAGAATCACGCTGGGTAGTCAAAATACTGTAGTGGACGAAAATAACGCATCGCATCCTTTGATTCTTAAAAACTCGACGGGCAATTTCTTGTATATAAAAATTGATGATGATGACTGCGATAAAAATTCTTCAAATAGCAGTGAAGAATTGAGAATTGATTTTGAGTTATCTAAGTCCATAAAATACATGGACGGCAAGTATTATTTATATCCCTACCTCGTCCCTTTTAGTAATGAAGGATATGGCGAAATTGAAGGAGAAGTACTTCCAGAAGGCATCAATGCTAAAGTAACTGCAACGGCCGGTGACGGAACAACTAAAATTGCAATCGCAGATAAAGACGGCGACTATAAAATCCGAGGATTGAAAGAAGGTACGTACTCGGTTAAATTTGAAGCGACAGGCAAAACTTCAAAGACACTAACAGGAGTGATAGTGAAAAAAGGTAAGGAGACCGAATTGCAAAAAGTAAGATTGGATTAGTCACTTACTTTTAATCGTATTACACTGAACAGGGTAATTGCCCCTGCTCCAATGATGTACCAGGCAAATGAGAGATCATCATGTGTTTTGTTGATCATCCACAATGCAATGATAGGGGAGGTTCCTCCGAATAAAGCATATACTGAATTATACCCAAGTCCTACTGATGTAACCCGTATGTGCTTAGGAAACATATTGGATAATATTATGGGTATCGGTCCCGCACCTGTTCCTATAATAATTGCAAATAGAATTTGCCCTACTTCAATGTATGTTTCGTTATGATGGTGCATTAGCCATAGAATAGGATAGGTGCATATAATGAGTGCAATGGTTGATATCATCAATATTTTTTTGCCTCCCCACTTATCACTGGCCCATCCTGATAATGGAATACACAAAATCATAACGAGAATGCCAATGGTATTAACCTGTAGCGCAAGTGTTCTTGGTTCTTGTACAAATTCTTCGAGCCATGTAGCTAAAAACACAAAGACGGTATAAAAAGAAATCCCCATGGCTAACATGATCCCACACACGTGAAGTATGCTCTTGATGTGCTTCCTTAATGAAATAAAAATTGGTTCAGTTTGCTGATGAGCATCATAGGTTTCAGGAATGTCTTTCCTCAGGATAAATCCAAAAAATGCTAATCCAATTCCAATAATAAATGGGATTCTCCATCCCCATTCCATTAGGTTGGACTCACTCATAGACTGAGATATCACTCCGCTCACATACGATCCCAATAAAATTCCTGATGACGATCCCACAAGGGTCATGCTGGAGAACAATGCTTTTCTTTTTGGTGGAGCACACTCGGAAAGATAAACTAAGGAACTCGTGTATTCCCCTCCCACTGAAATTCCTTGAAGCATCCGCATCAATACCAGTAATATTGGAGCCAATACTCCAATTGATGCATAGCCTGGTAAAATTCCAATGATAAAAGTCGGTATTGCCATAAGGAGAACAGAAGTATTGAGTGCCTTTTTGCGACCTTTTTTATCTGCTATTGACCCTACTAGAACTGCACCCACCGGCCGCATGAGAAATCCTGCTGCGAATGCTCCAAATGAGCTGACCAGAGATAGTGTGTGATTATTCGAGGGAAAAAATTGTTTTGCAAATATGCTTGCAAAATATCCATACACCGCAAAATCATACCACTCAAGAAGATTTCCAATTAATCCTACCAATATTACTTTTAGATTAACAGTGGGTTTCATGAATCAATGTTTTAACGGCTTTTTCTTTATCATTCCTCCTTTGGTGTCTTTTACACTGCTCATGACCACGAATGCATTGGGATCGATTGTTTGAATTTCTGTATTCAATTTATTCATTTCAAAACGGGTGATGACCGTAAAGAGAATATTCATATCAGTAATTTCTCCTCTCTTGCCAAATCCTTTTTCACCCTTGTAAAGAGTAACGCCTCTTCCCATTTTTTCAACAATCATTGCTTTTATCTCTATGTAGTGCGAAGAAATAATGGTTACGCCCATGTATTCATCTATGCCCTCAACAATAAAATCAAGCATTTTAGATGCCGCCAAATAAGTGATCATTGAATACAGTGCAACCTCTATCGACAAGAAATAGGCTGCAGTGGCAAATATGAATACATTGATGAGGATAATGATATCACCAATGGTGGTTCCCAGTTTGCGACTGAGTAAAATCGCCAAAATTTCTGTTCCATCTATTACTGCACCACCTCTAATCGAGAGACCAATACCGGCGCCTAAGAAAATGCCTCCAAATACTGCGACCAATAAATTATCATCGGTAACGTCTGGAAAATTTATATTGGCAATTACCAAGGACAAACCCAAGATGGCAATTGCAGTTTTTATGGCAAAGGCCTTGCTCACCAAACGGTAGCCCATGAAAATGAATGGCGTATTCACACAGACAATGAGCAAAGAAAGTGGAATAGCGGTCAAGTTTGCAAGCAACAATGAAATACCAGTTGCACCGCCATCAATGAAACCATTGGATAGTAAGAATCCCTCTAAGCCAAACGCTGCAGAGAAAATTCCTGTAATCACCAGTACTGTATCTTTTATACTGCGTTTAACCAGTATAAGGAATTTACGATACCCCTTTGCGTAAATGTAATCACTCAATGGATTGCCCAGCGCTTTTTCTTTACGCAACGTGGTGAGTAATAAAATATTTTTTAAAAAACTGTTTTGACTCATGCTTCTAAGATAAGCAGAATAAAATAACTTTAAACAATGAAGCAGTCGACTTCCGACAGTGGTATACAGATCAATAAGTACATCAGCAACAGTGGTTTCTGCTCACGTCGGGAAGCAGATCAATTGATTGCCGATGGTCGTGTCACCATCAATGACGACATTGCTCTGCCTACTAGTCGCGTTCAAACAGGAGACCGTGTTGCTATCGATGGTGAAAAAATCAAATCGCAACAAAAAAGAATTTACATCGCCCTTCATAAACCGGTAGGAGTAACTTCTACAACTGATCCAAGTGATCGGACCAATATTATTCGGTTCATGAATCACCCCAAACGAATCTTTCCTGTAGGACGACTGGATAAGGATTCAGAAGGGCTCATTCTATTGACCAACGATGGTGATATCGTGAATAAAATTCTTCGTGCAGGAAATAACAATGAAAAAGAATACATTGTTACGGTAGATAAAGAATTAAATCCAGAAATGATCCGTGGTATGTCGAACGGCGTTCGTATTCTCGGTGAAAAGACTAAGCCGTGTTTTGTGCGACAAGAAGGTCAGCGCCGTTTCCGAATCATTTTAAAACAAGGACTCAACCGGCAAATCAGGCGCATGTGCGAATCGTTTGGTTATAAAGTAAAGACGCTAAAGCGCATTCGCATCATGCATATTCAATTAGGTAATCTGGCAGTTGGGAAATGGCGATACTTAACACCTACTGAAATGGACCAGCTTGAAAAGGCTTTGGAGCATGCATCAAATTAGATCTTATCGAAGCAAACTGATGTATCCTGTAATTTTTTCACGACCGCTTTTGGGATCAATAACATAATAATAAGTACCAGCTGGTAATAATTTCCCCTGGTAAGTACCATCCCATGCTTTAGAATTATTGATGCTTCTATAAATCAGTTGACCTTTATCCGTATATATTTCAGTTAACGCACCTGGATACCTGTCAAGGAATTTAATTACCCAGGTATCGTTAATGCCATCTCCATTGGGAGTTATTGTATTGGGAATTTCAGGTGGTTCAAGTGCTATTATTTTAACGATATCACTCCGGCTACACCCTCCTTTTCCAATAACGGTGAGCTTATACTCAGTATCTATTTTTGGATTAATCACCAGCGGCTGTAAAACATTGGTTGCGCTGAGGTAAGAGGGCGGTGACCAAGAATAACTAAGGCTATCCCCACGTGCACCTGATTCCATTTGCTTACTTCCATCAGAAAGTACATACAAATCGGGTCCTGCAGAAACAGTAGGTAAAGAATAGACACTAATTTCTTTTTGAATGGTGTCACTGAAACAACTCACGCTGTTTTGGATATAGAACAGTACAGTTTTTTTACCCGGTGTTTTATACAAATAGGACTCAATTTGCTTATTTGCAGTAGCACCAGTTTCAAAATACCAATTCCATTTCTCGATTGTGCCGTCTGGAGTTGTACTGGCGTCTGTAAATTCTATTTTTTCACCAAGGCAAACGAAATCCTTGCTATTGAATACTGCTTTCGGCTGATTGAACACTGTTTTTAATTCCTGTGTGGTTGAATCTTTACAGCTTGTAATTGGATCCGTTGCAATAAGCTTTACATTGTATGGCTGTGCTTTACTGTAATAATGCACTCCATCTTTGGTAGTTGAAGATGAAGTATTAAATGGATCTCCAAAATCCCATCGATAGGTCATATTTTCCCGATTATTTGGAATAGTTGTACTGTTCATAAAAATTGCTTTCCCCAAAGGCAGACAGACATTGGGTAATGCAAATGAGGGAATCGGTAAAGGATTAACATCAATGGACTTCGTTACTACTTCGCTTGTGCACCCATTGTTCGTCTTAACCCAAAGACTGATTGCATAGCGGTTATATCCTGCAAATCGATAAACGAAAGGGTCATTTGTACTGCTAGAAGGTATTGAAGCCCCATCCCCCATATCCCAATTCCACTCAACCAACGATCCCGCATTCGCGAGTGCAGTGGGGGTAAACAGTAGATCATTTTTTTCACAGGTAATGGTGGGGAGATCAAAATTCGATGTTGGTCGAGGCCAAACGATGATGTCTCGAGTTGCAGAATCCCGACACGCTCCTGCCAACGAGGATATAAATAAATATTTGATGGCATGTGTGCCAGCTCCTGCTAGAATTGGTTCAAATAACCCCGTCCGATTTATTCCTGGTCCGCTGTATTCAAATGTGCCAGGGACGGAGGGATCTGAACTTGCCTCTGTAAATTGGCGCGACGGCACTTCCAAGCAAATGCCAGCAGGTTGATTGAAACTAACTTTTGGACTCGCATTCAGTGAAATGGTTTGGATATCGGATTTTCTGCACGCAAGATCGTTTCCAGAATAGGCAATCAATTCAATATTAATTGAGCGACTGGCTGGTGATTGGAAATTGGGATATACTATTTTATACGATTTTCCAATTTCAGGTGCTTCATCTACAGTTCGCAACGTAGGATTACTAGCATCCCATATGATTTCCAGTCGCGTTACGTTTTCCAGATCAATGGTTGATTGATTAATGATACCAACATAATCATTGCTGCACAGTGTTCCAGGAGTTACAATATCAAACTTAGGAATCGGATTGGCGCCATTTACTTTGAATGATTGCATAATGCTGTTTACACATCCACGTGAAGTGACGGTTAATTTAACTTCATAGCGACCAATACTCCGATAGGTAACACTCGGATTCTTTTGCGTTGCAACTCCTGCTCCAACCAAAGGACCTGGAGTTACGGGAGTAGCTCCGGCGTTGAATTCCCATTGATAGGAGAAAGTGGAATAGTTGTCTGGACTTTTAGTAGTATCAACAAACTGCGCTATGGCATCGTTGAGACAAATCTCTGGTAATACAAATCCTGGCTGTGGCAAAGGATGTACCTGCAAACCATTGACCAATCGAAAAGTATCACTCACGCATCCGGTTTGAGAAGTTACTGCCAGTTTTACATTTTTTGAGCCCCATGTAGGGTATGTTGCAGTGACGGAACTGTTGTCTGTTTTTTGAACAAAACCATTTCCATCATTCAAGTCCCAAACCCATTGTACAATTGTACCATTTCCAATTGTTGAATTATCCGTCAGCGTTATACTTTCTCTTTCACATGTTGTAGCTGGAAGTTGAAAACTTGCTCTTGGTCGATCCGATAATGGAACTTCTTTTGTTACCACGGGTGAATAGCATCCTGCTGCAGAACCTACCGATAGTGAAACAGGTACTAAACCAGCTCTTCCCAACACCACATCGTTGATGAATGCATCGGTTGTAATTTGAATAGTTCCACCACCAAAGTCCCACTTCCATGTTTTACCCGCAGCGGGATCTCCATCAAATCGTGTTTTACCATCTGCACATCCGTCGGTGGTAAATGAAAAACTTGCAGTCGGTTTATCAATCAATAAGCGAATTGTTTTTTTAGAAGTACCGCATCCACCTCCACTGGCAGTGATGGTATAAAGTCCGGTGTTGGCCACATCGTATCCCGGTATATTTAATGTGGCACCGGAACTGCTAAATCCATTTGGTCCACTCCAACTAAATGTCAAATTATTATCAGGATCCAAGGCATTCACAGTAGCAGTTGAATTATAACAGAAGGTCTTCTCGTCTCGAATGAGCGAAGATGGGTCAGCGGGATCACGCAATAAAATAGTATTCGCACTAAAGTCTGAGAAATATCCAAAACGTGCTGTACTCGTTGCACCACCTTGTATTACACCGAGATGAAATTTTCCACTGTTGTTTTGAATGTTCAGCGACTGTCCCGTTCCAACCAGTGTTGCAGGAACATTGAAGCGTTGAAAAACCCATTTACCATTGGTTCCTGGCACGGGAGCGAATGCACTGGGTAAGATGATTGATGGATTGCCATTCAATGAAAAATCATTGATGATATTGCTCTCGCAAAGTATGTTCAAATAAAATTGTTCACTCGGTTGAGAGGCTTTTATGGTTGTGACTTGTGTAGAACCTGTACATTTAAGAGATGGAATTATTGCTCCTCCCACTTCACATCCAAAACCAGTAATCTGAAAAACTTGTACGGGCTTATTTGAGGTAACATACACCGACTCTTGATTCAATTTGCCAGAAAAGAACTGACCTCTATTGATGGATGCCGTACTCCCATCGCTAGTAGTAACAACGGTACCGTCTTGTGTGGCAAATACATAATAATAGTCGGGTATTAAGTTGTTGACGTTGGGAGTGCTGTACAGATAACCCCTGATCAATACAAATTCTACACCGGCTAATCGATCCGGTATCAATTGATCACCTGCCGTATCTCCGCAAGGTTGTCCCGGTAGTTGTATGGAGTCATCTTTAGTTGTAATTGCAATGGGCTTATCTGATTTTACAATCGTACCACCGGGTTTCTCCGGACCATTGCCTGATGATGAAGTAAAGACGTAGGTCTCTCCTCTGTTCAATACGATACTGAATGCAGCACCTGCAGGGTGTCCTACCAAACTGCGACTTGGAATTACCGTAATGGTAGTATTGTCTTCAGTTGCCACTACAACAAATTCACATAAATACGTAGCATTGGTTCTAACCCATGTATTGATATCCATTTGAAAGGGGACAGTAAACTCAATGCCTAATGCATTTTCTCCTTTCAATGCAAACAGGTCGCCGTTATTAGGACTTCCAATATCGTAGTAACAATTGATGGGATTATCCGATTCAATTAAAATGCCTTTATTTGATATGATATTGGTAGCACTGTTTTCAATTTGTGATATGAGTGCAGTGAGATCTTGTGAAAAACTCGAATTCGCTACCAGGTTCAATGTGATGGGAGGAAAATTTGGATTGGCAGGTTGGGATATCGTTATCGCTGCCGGAAGGTTACCGGTTGAAAATCGAAATAAAATAGGACGATCATTGTGCAGTTGCTGCAGATCTGGTGCCGCAAACCAAAATCGGGTATCTGTCTGGGCTTCCAACGAGGTCATAAAGAAAAAACACCCCATCAGTGCACTGCATATGGTCCGAATGGCTTTCATGAATTACTAGGACCCACAATTTACCCAAATGAGTGGATTGTCTTTTTCTTTTTTTATATTCGGTAACTCAAAGTTGTCATCATGAAAAAATATATTTCTACCGCATTGCTCCTTCTTGGATTTGTCACTACTCTTTCTGCACAAGCGCCATCCTCTCCTGCTATCATTGGTCGCTGGGATTTGACGGTTGATCAAGGGGATAAAATCGTCCCTTCCTGGTTGGAAGTGGAACTTTCCGGCATCCGAACACTGGTAGGCCATTTTGTAGCCGAAGGCGGAAGTGCTCGGCCCATTTCAAAAGTGAATTTTGAAAATGGTAAAGTAAATTTCTCTATACCTCCTCAATGGGATCGAACCGATATCGATTTGGTTATGAATGCCGAATTGAAAAATGATCAACTCGTAGGGACCATCCGAAATAATAAAGGAGAGACCCATCCTTTTGTCGGAGTTCGCGCACCGTTACTGAAACGTTCCGCTCCTCCTGTCTGGGGAGCACCCATCACCTTGTTCAATGGGAAAGACCTCAGTGGCTGGCATACACAAAAACCCGAAAACCAATGGGTGGTAGAAGGGGGAGTAATGAAAAGTCCACGATCTGGTTCCAATATCATGACCGATCAAACATTCAACGATTTTAAACTGCACATCGAAGTACGATATCCAAAAGGCAGCAACAGTGGTGTGTATTTGCGCGGGCGCTATGAAGTGCAGGTGGAAGACAGTTATGGTCGTGAACCTAACTCGCACCTCTTTGGTGGTGTATACGGGTTTCTGACTCCCAATGAGATGGCAGTAAAACCAGCTGGTGAATGGCAAGTTTATGATATTACTTTGATTGGTAGAAGAGTGACCGTTGTTGCCAATGGCAAAACCATCATCCATGATCAAATCATACCAGGAATCACCGGTGGCGCACTCGATAGCAAAGAAGGCGAACCCGGTCCCATTTTCCTGCAAGGCGATCACGGTCCAGTTGAATACCGCAACATTGTGATTACACCTGCGAAATAGCGATCACCAACGGACTTCAATACCAGCAAATACCTGTCGAGGTAATCCCACGCGAATACCCTGCGGACGCCGCGAAGCGATGTACCGTTCATTCGTTAGATTTTTTACTGCAACAGTAAATTGAATGTCTTTTTTGAATGGTTTCAGGAATGCACTCGCATCAATCAGGTAACGGGAAGCAATCAAACCAATGCGTCCGTTGTTCGATGGCACTAAGGTGTTGAGTTCGTCCGAAAATTGCTCACTGATATAATTTCCTGAAAACCGAACGCCATTTCCTTTTGCATCCTGCCATTCCAATGCGCCATTGAGCATGAGTGTTGGTGCATAGGGGAGTCGGTTGTTGCGAACATTGACCTTGTTGTTTGCGACTAATATGAATCGATCAGCGGTGTATCGACTTGTTGACAGTGTGCCATTGTGGCTCACGATCAGGTTATATTTTTTATTCTTCCACTTGCCCAAATCCCAACTGATGCTCCATTCCATTCCCTGGTGAACGGTCTTTCCACCATTGATCAATCCCGTTGCATTGAGGATACCAGAAGATTGTGAAACGGGAATAATCTGATTGCTGAAATCCATTCTAAAAAAAGTCATCTCCACTTCCAACGCATCGTTCACATTTGATCGAAATCCTATTTCAGTATTCCAACTCAATTCTGCATTCAACTCAATGGGAATACCTCCTGAGGTAATCGCATCCTTAATTCTCGGAGGAGCAAATCCTCTATGTAGGCCACCAAAAAAAGTTACATCTTCTCGAGCTGAATAATTGAATCCTATTCCTGGTATGAGCGCAGTCACACGATTTGTTGCACTTAAATTGGTATCAATTACAGATATAGACCCATTTGACGGAAAGCGGCCTCTGAATAGGGTTCGTTCAAAACCGTAGTGCTCCAAACGAACACCTCCATGCAGGTTTAGTTTTTTTGCTACCTGCCATCCTTCATTGAAATAAATACTTGCCGCTCTGCCGCTTCGCTTTTCGTCATCTCGAAGAAAACCGAGGTCTTCTTCAGGGCGACTCCCAATCCAAAATTGTTCATTTGCCTGTTCTAATAGGAGTCGAGCTCCTATGTGCAGCTGATGTGCTCCACGGTTCCATTTCAATTGTGATTCTGCCCCGCCAACGTTGAATGTTCGGTTACGTTGACCATTGGTATTGAGCATATAAATTGCTCCATCTGTAATCTGGGGGTTACCCCAAACAATACCCGTTCCATTGGGAGAAGGCGTTGATGAAAAATCTTGTCGCCTCCAGTTTCTGGAAACGCGATAAGCAAATACGGTGTTTTGCCACTGCCAATTTGGATCGATGCGATAGTGATGCGTAGCACTTATGGTATAGCGATTGACCGGAAGGAAATCATTTGGAGCCATTCTAACAAAATCCTGATTGCCTTGATCGAACATCGTTTGTGTAAGCCCGATATAGGTTGCATTTGATGTTTCTGAATAAGCCCCAACTTTAATTCCGAGCGTTGACCGTTCACCGAGTCTAAAACGAAATTTGGTGCTGATGTCGTGAAGATTGAATCGCGTGGGACCCATATTATCAGCCCGTTTGGTAAGATAGCTCACCAGATAACCCATGCGACCTTTTGTAGAACCGTGACTGGCAAAGGTGGAAAAATATCCTCCTGAACCGGAGCGAATGCGAAGCAGTGAAGTGGTTTTCAGAGGAGGATCTGCTGTGATCAAGTTTACTACTCCACCAATGGTTTGTGGACCAAAAAGAATTTGTCCGCTACCTTTAAGCACTTCAATTCGACTTACTTTATCAATTGAAGGGGTAAAATACATTTCGGGTTCTCCATAGGGATTGAGAGCGATTGGAATTCCATCTTCCAGCATCAATACGTTTCTGCTCCGATCGGGATCCAAACCTCTTATCCCAATATTGAGACGCAATCCCGCACCTTCTTCGTCCGCTACATTTATTCCCGGCACTTTTCTGAATACCTCATTTGAACTGGTAGGGGCAATTTTTTTTAATGCAATGGGATCAATTA
>JAFMES010000218.1 GCA_017856605.1 Chitinophagaceae bacterium | reverse complement strand
TGCTATTTACGGATTACCCACCAACTTGAATGCAATTAATCCATCGTGGAGTCCATCTGAGTCAAAAATTGCATTTTACAATGTAACCGCTACTGGTGTTGATGTGTATGTATTGGATATTGCAACAGCGGCCTGTAAAAAAATAAACACTTCAAAAGCCAATATCGTACTTGGCAGTGCCATCACTTGGCTGGATGATGGCACAGTGATGTACAAAGCCAACGTCAATGCTGCTGCATCACTCAAGCCTCGACCAATAACTCCAAAAGGTCCTACTATTCAAGAAAACCTGGGGAAAGTTGCCCCTAGTGTAACTTACCAAGATTTGATACGATCGCCTTACGATGAATATGTGTTTGAATTTTTAGCCACCAGTCAGCTGATTAAAAATTCAAATGGAAAAGAAGTCAAGCTGGGTGCTCCTGCACTGTTCAGCTCAGTTTCAGTTTCTCCTGATAAGCGCTACCTATTGGTGAGGACCATCCGAAAACCATTCTCCTATCTCGTCACGGCAGGTGGGTTCGCTTCTGATATCAGTGTTCTTTCTAGCGATGGGAAACTTGTAAAAACAATTATGCAGTTGCCTTCCTCAGAGGGAACCCCAAGTGGCTATGATAATGTGCAAAATACTGCTCGCTCTTTTCAATGGAAAGATGATGAAGAAGCTACCCTAATTTATGCGATGCCCTTGGACAGCGGATTAATCAAAAAACCAGTTCCTCATCATGATGCGGTGTATGCGATAAAGGCCCCATTCACAGAGGCTGCAAAAGAGTTGTTCAAAACCACGGGTCGTTTCTCAAGTGTTGCTTGGGGGAATGAAGAAGTGGCTTTGATTACAGAGGTACTAAGATCCAAGCAGCAATACCGGGTAAGCAGATTCAGCAAGGCAGAGAATAAAATGGAATTATTATTTGAGCGAAGTCTTACGGATCAATATTCCAATCTGGGTTCTCCAGTGACGGTAAAAAATAAATTCGGAAAAGACATCATTGCTTTGGTGGATGGGGGTCAGGCTGTTTTAATGAATAATACCACCGGTTCTTCTCCCAAAGGAGATTTACCATTTCTTTCCGTATTCAACTTAAAAACGAAAACCAATACTATTCTTTGGAGAAGCGCTGATGATTGTTTTGAATTTGTTGTGGATGCATTAGACGTCAACAAACTGCTTTTCGTTACACGAAAAGAAACCGAACTGGAAGTGCCTAACTATCATCTCAAATCCCTGAGTGAAAAAACTTCTGTTGGATTAACGGCATTTAAGAATCCTTATGCATCAATGAATGGAGTTGTGAAGGAAAAAATTAAATACAAAAGAAAGGATGGTGTGGAGTTGACCGGTGATCTGTATTTGCCAAAAGGGTATAACAAAGAGAAGGATGGGCCACTCCCTACACTTTTATGGGCGTACCCACGTGAATTTACTAGTGCATCAGATGCCAGTCAGGTTCGGGGAAATCAACATCGATTCACGCTATTGAGCTGGGGCTCACCTGTATTTTATGTTACACAGGGTTATGCAGTTTTAGATAACGCAGAAATGCCAATTGTTGCAACTTCCGCCGATAAAAAGCCTAATGATGATTTTGTGAATCAATTAATTCTCAATGCAACTGCAGCCATTGATAAACTTTCAGAAATGGGGGTAGGCGATAGAACACGCATGGCAGTTGGGGGGCATAGTTATGGGGCATTTATGACTGCCAATTTGTTGGCACATGCTCCTGGTCTCTTTAAAGCGGGAATCGCACGAAGCGGCGCTTACAATCGAACTCTGACTCCTTTTGGTTTTCAAAATGAAGAGCGCACTTTATGGCAAGCGCCACAACTCTATTTGGGTATGAGTCCCTTTATGTATGCCGACAAAATCAAAACGCCCATTTTACTTACACATGGTGAAATGGATGATAATACAGGGACGTATCCCATCAATAGCGAACGACTCTACGCAGCGATAAAAGGACATGGTGGAACAGTGCGGTTTGTTTATTTTCCTTATGAAGCCCATGGCTACAGAGGAAAGGAGAATGTGTTGCATCTCCTTTATGAGCAAGGGAAATGGCTGGATACCTATTTGAAGAATAAGTAAAGATTGAAAAAATGAATCGGGATCAATTTCTAAAAGTAACTGCTCTTGCTGGAGCTTCCATATTATTGAGTGATATTGAATTGCTAGCAAAAACAAATCGTACCAAGTTGCGTGTAGCTATTATTGGTTGCGGTAGTGTCAGCAATCGATACATTCCTCATCTACAGGGATCTTCCTTGATCGAGATTGTAGCATTGTGCGATATTAAATACGATAGGGCCCTTGCTCAGAATCAGCAGTATAAGGTCAATGCTGCTACCTATTCTTCGATCGAAGATTTACTTAAAGGAGTGCCATTTGATATGATGGTTACGCTTACCGACATGCAAGCGCACGGTGATCTCAACAAGAAGGCACTGCTTGCTGGAAAACATGTATGGAGTGAAAAACCAATGGCCAATACCTATGCGGAAGGGAAAGCGTTGCTGGAGTTGGCTAGAAAGAATAACCTCAAATTATGGGGTGCACCAGCAGTGGTAAACAGTCCCCAATTTGCATTCATGAGTAAATGCATTCAGGATGGAAAATTGGGACGAGTTGCATCTGCTCATGGCCAATACGGACATACTGGTCCTGGTTGGTCGGCATTCTTCTATGAAAAAGGGGGAGGCAGTATGCCCGATCTTGGAGTCTACAACATTGCTACACTTACTGGTTTATTAGGACCTGCAAAAACTGTCATGGCGATGACCAGTATTGTAAACCCGGAAAGAACAGTTGATGATAAAGGAACAATAAAAGTGGAGGCTGAAGACAATGCACATATTTTGATGGATCATGGTCGCGGAATAATCAGTCACGTGATGTGCGGATTCAATTATTTTGATCCATACGGTCATGAAGCAAAGGATCAGCAATTGCATTCAATTCAAATTTTTGGTGACAAAGGAAATCTTCGATTAATTGGTTACGATTGGGAAACGAACGGAGTTGTGTTAAGTGACTCCTGGGATCGTCCTGCCACCTTACACGAAAAAGAGTCGGGTGGATACGTTTGGCAGGAAGGGGCTACTGTGGTAGGCGAATCCATCATAAATGGAAATAATCCACGCATCCATGTAGAGCATGCATTGCATGTTCTGGAAATCATGGAGGCTGCCAGAAATTCCTCTTCACTTGGGAAACGCATTGAACTGGTGTCCCGATTCCCTTGGCCGATTGTTTGAATGGAGTCGGTTCAAAATCTGTAAATTTGCACAAGCATTGGAACATTAGCTCAGTTGGTTTAGAGCATTACTTTGACAGAGTAGGGGTCACTGG
>JAFMES010000217.1 GCA_017856605.1 Chitinophagaceae bacterium | reverse complement strand
CCATTGTCTACAAAAATGCCAAACAGGTTTTTCCCTATGGCCCTGTGAATCAACGTAGCGGCTACGGTTGAGTCAACCCCTCCACTGAGGGCCATGACAACTTTTTTGTCGCCTATCTTTTCTTTTAATGCAGCAACAGTATCAGAAATAAAGTGTGCGGGGGTCCAATCGCCCTTGCATCCACAAATGGAAAAGAGGTAATTGTGGAGGATCTTTTTTCCAAACTCTGAGTGGTATACTTCCGGATGAAACTGGAGACCAAAAATAGCATGGCAGTCTTCCTCCTGAACAGAAAAGGCAGCAACGGGAATGGATTGGGTGGTGGCCAAAATAGTTGCTGATTTGGGAAGGTCAAGTATGGAATCGCCGTGACTCATCCAAACTTGGGACTGATGAGGGACGTCCATTAGTAAAGCACTTTCTGATTGCTTATCAAGAATGGCCCTGCCATATTCTCTTTTTTCTGAACGCTCTACGCGCCCTCCAAAAAGTTTGGCAGTCAGCTGAGCTCCATAACAGATTCCCAAGACATTGCGTTGTTCCGCCAATGAGCGAATATCTACTTGCGGGGCATTATTATCATTTACAGAAAAAGGTGAACCAGAAAGAATGATTCCTTTGAGCGAAGAATCAAACTCTACTTTTTTATGATAGGGGATGATTTCGCAGTAGACATTGGCCTCCCTTACCGCACGAGCAATGAGTTGCGTGTACTGAGAACCAAAGTCGAGTATGAGCACCTTTTCTGTCATGGTGGCGAAGTTAAAGAATTCGGTAGCAGACCGATTTAAAAAAAAAGAACATCTCTAAGGATGTTCTTTTACAATTCAGTGATGCTTAAATTAAGAGGCTTTAGCGACAGCTTTTGTCAATGCGCTCTTAAGGTTTGCAGCCTTATTTTTATGGATAATGCCTTTTTTAGCCAACTTGTCGATTTTGCTCAGAACACCAGGAAGATCCTTTTTTGCGGCAGTGGCGTCTGTTCCGGCTTTAAGATCACGCATAGCGTTACGGGTAGTTTTTGCCTGGTAACGGTTTTGCTCTCTGCGCTTTGCAGCTTGACGGGTATCTTTTTGTGTAGCCTTGTGATTTGCCATTTTGGTAAAAAATTGATTTGAGGATGGCAAAGGTAAAGCAGATGGCTCAAAGTACAAAAAATTGATCTTTTTATCGGATTTTCAAGGGGTTGGAGCTGTAATTGGCGTATGTTTTTTAGCCTTAAATGACCGATATTTGCATCCGAATCTGACCCAAGGACCACCTAAACCTTGCCCATGAAGGATTTTTCGTATATAACTTCTTCGCACCCCTCGTATATAGAGCAACTGTATCAGGATTTCACTCGTGCTCCTGAGAGCATTGATCCTGACTTGAGAAAGTTTTTTGAGGGCTTTGATTTTGCCGTCACCCAGTTACAAGGTAAAGTCTCAACCGCTGCTGAATCGGTAGGAGCTGAAATTGATTGGAGAAAAGAGCTTGGAGTATACCGCATGATTTTGGGATATAGGAATAAGGGCCATCTTATCTCCAAGACCAATCCCATTCGAGAGCGGAAAGACCGAGGGGCAAATTTGGATCTTTCATTCTTTGGTCTATCAGAAAATGATCTCGATAATACCTTTTACGCGGGTAATTTGATTGGGATTGGCACGGTAACCCTGCGGGAGATCCGGGAGCATTTACAAAAATGCTATGCTCATCACGTTGGGATCGAATTCAAATACATCAGCAATCAGGAAAAAATCGATTTTCTGACAAGGGAAATGGAGCAAGGCTTCACACGCCCTTTGCCTTTTGAGAAAAAGAAACGCATTCTTGAAAAACTGAATCAGGGAGTCATCTTTGAAAAATTTCTACATACCAAGTACATAGGTCAAAAACGATTTTCCCTCGAGGGCGGTGAAACCACCATTGCTGCTTTGGATGCGATGATTAATCTTTCTGCCGATTTGGGTGTTCAGGAAGTGGTAATAGGAATGGCACACCGTGGTAGGCTGAATGTATTGGCCAACATCATGGGTAAAACCTATGAAAATATTTTCAGTGAATTTGAAGGAAAAACTGCTCCTGATCAAACAATGGGAAGCGGGGATGTGAAGTATCATTTAGGATATGGAAGTGAGGTTTCAACAACCGGCGGTAAAACTATTTCATTAAAATTAATGCCTAATCCTTCGCACCTGGAGGCAGTAGATCCTGTTGTATTGGGATTTTCAAGAGCGAAGGCCGATGTAATGTATGCGAGTCAATACGATTCAATTTTACCCGTGTTGATTCATGGTGATGCCTCCATTGCTGGTCAAGGGATTGTCTATGAGATATTGCAGATGTCGGGCTTGGATGGGTACCTTACTGGAGGGACAATTCATTTTGTAATCAATAACCAAATTGGATTCACAACCAATTTTGAAGATGCGCGTTCAGCAGATTATTGCACCTCTTTAGCTGCAATGGTTCAAGCACCAGTGATGCATGTGAATGGTGATGATCCTGAAGCGGTAATAAAATGCATGGAAATTGCAGTTCGTTACCGTCAGCAATTTAATAGTGATGTATTTATTGATATGGTTTGTTATCGCCGGCATGGTCACAACGAAGGCGATGATCCAAAATTTACTCAACCTCGACTTTATTCCATAATTGAACAGCACCCCAATCCCCGTGAACATTACATCAAGCATTTGGAAGGGAATTCCAGCGCAGAGATTAGGGAAATGGCAAAGGAAATGGAGAAGAAATTCTGGTCCGATCTACAGGAACGTTTGGACGAGGTAAAGCAGCATCCATTGCCCTATCATTATCAAGCGCCTGAATTGGTTTGGAAGAGCATGAAGAAAGCGACCGAGAAAGATTTTATTCAGTCGCCTACCACCGCTATCAGTGAGCAGCAATTCAAATCCCTGTTTGGTGCTATCATGCAAGTACCAGACGATTTCAAACCATTAAAGAAAATTGATAAACTGCTCCAGGATAAGCTCGCTCTTTTGGAAAAAGAGGGGAAAGTAGACTGGTCTACCGGAGAGTTGCTTGCTTATGCCAGTCTTTTAGTAGAGGGAAAGAACGTACGAATGAGCGGACAAGATGTTCGTCGTGGAACATTTAGTCACCGTCACGCAGTGCTCTTGAATGAAACAGAAGAGAAGGAATACAATCGACTTTCTCAGTTGCCTGGTGCAACAGGAAAATTTCAGATTTATAATTCGTTGCTCAGTGAATATGGCGTCCTTGGATTTGAATACGGATATGCATTGGCCGATCCCAATACACTCGTATTGTGGGAAGCGCAATTCGGCGATTTTTCCAATGGTGCACAAACCATGATTGATCAATTCATATCCAGTGCAGAGCAAAAATGG
>JAFMES010000216.1 GCA_017856605.1 Chitinophagaceae bacterium | reverse complement strand
AAACTGCAGTCAGTGTAGCAGTACTGTTTGCACAAATACGCTGACCAGGAACACGCAGGTCATAAGCCGTAACCTTAAACGATGATTGATCGTTTGAAGGATTAGGATCCGGGTTTTTAAATTCTACTATGCGGGCAATATTGGTATACTCCGAAGTTGGAGTGATGGGATTGATCAAAGCAGTTATGGTAATACTTGCGGACTGGCCAAGACCCAAATCACCTACATCCCACAATCCGGTGAGGAGGTTATACGCATTCGGGTTAGATGTAGAAATGAATGTGTATCCATTAGGGAGGATATCACTCACATATGCCCCTTCGGTAGACGAGGGTCCTAAATTGGTAACAGTGAGAGTAAAAATTACACGTTGTCCCACCTTAGAAAAACTTCTGCTGGAGGTCTTCACAAGACGCAAATCGCTAATTTTCTCACGGTCGCGACCAGCACCGCCCACTTGGGCATAGGCTTCAGAACCAGAGAGGGAGGAAAACATAAAAGCACTGATAATCAGTGTCTTAATAATGTTTTTCCCCTGGAAAAACCAGGTAATTAGGGTACGCATTTTAAAATCGGTTTAGGACTTACCGATTAAAACGCTCAGTAAATCAACTTATTGTGTGAGAAATGGTAGAAAACCATGGTAGAAACACGTAATATGAGGCGTTTCTACCATGGTGATTTATCAGTCGCGGCGACCGTAAATATTGCCTAAAAGTCGAAGGATCTCTACATATAACCAGACCAGTGTCACGAGCAATCCAAAAGCACAATACCATTCCATGTGCTTAGGTGCACCCATGGCCGAGCCCTGCTGAATGCGGTCAAAGTCCAACAACAGGCTAAGCGCTGCAATGCCGGTGATAACCAGCGAAATGCCAATGCTCATGGGACTGCCATTGTGTAGAAAATTCATTTGTACACCAAATAGAGATAAAATGAAGGTGATAAAGTAGAACAAGGCGATACCCCCAACAGCTGCGAACATGATGGAGCGAAAACGTTCTGTCACGCGAATGATGCCGAAGCTGTATAAAAGGTACATGGCTATGGTAGTTCCGAACGTAAGGGCAACAGCCTGCATCACGATTCCAGGTGCTACTTGACTGAACGCATCATTGTATATAGCAGAAATAGCTCCAATAACCAGTCCTTCCAGTAATGCATAAGCCGGAGCCAGGTATTGAGCGAGTTGGGGCTTGAACATGAGGACAATCGCTACGATAAGTCCCCCGATAGCACCCCCCATAACATAACCTTGAATACTGTTTCCAACACTGGCCTCGTTCCACACGTAGAAAGCGGTGGCCATCATCATGAGGAACAAAAAGCCAAACTTGTTCAGCGTCCCGCGAAACGACATGGTTCCAGATCCGGAAACGCCCGCTGAACGATGAAAGGCTTTTTCCGACAGGGTGGGATTGCTTGAATTGAAAAGTGCCATATTGGGTAAATTTGTTGTATAAAATTAATTAATTTCATCGAAACCCTTCTAATGGGCTTGTTAAAAGCCTTGTATTAAAAAAAACAATAATGATTCAAAGAAAAGAAGAGCTGTTGCAGGATATCGTGATCAAGTTCGCAGGCGACAGCGGTGATGGTATGCAATTGACCGGTAGCCAGTTTACTAACAATACGGCCCTATTGGGCATTGACCTGGCCACGTTCCCAGATTTTCCCGCGGAAATTCGAGCTCCGCAGGGTACCCTACCTGGCGTAAGTGGATATCAATTGCGTTTTTCCAGCAATGCGGTGTTTACCCCGGGGGATCAATGCGATGTGCTTGTCGCAATGAATGCCGCTGCGCTTAAAACGAATCTAAAAACCATTAAACGGGGCGGAAAGATCATCGCGAATGTAGATGGGTTTGATGCAAAAAATTTACGGTTGGCTAACTATCCGGAAGGAGTCAACCCACTGGAAGATAATTCCCTTGGCGGATTTGAAGTGATCAAAATGGATGTCACCAAAATGACACGTGAAGCACTCAAAGAAATCACCATGGGCACGAAGGAAAAAGATCGTGCAAAAAACATGTTCGTGCTTGGATTTTTATACTGGATGTACAGTCGCGATATGGACAGCACACTTTCCTTCCTCAAAGAAAAATTCGGCAAGAAAGATGAAATCCTCAATGCCAATATCAAAGCATTGCAAGCTGGCTACAATTACGGTGATACTACAGAAACCTTCACAACCCGCTATCGTGTAGAGCGTGCAAAAATGAAGCCGGGTACTTACCGTTCAATCATGGGTAATCAGGCGTTGGCAATGGGACTCATAGCGGCTTCTGAAAAAAGTGGATTGCCTCTTTTCTTAGGCTCCTACCCGATTACGCCTGCATCAGACATCTTACACGACCTGAGCAAAATGAAAAGCTTTGGAGTCAAAACATTTCAAGCAGAAGACGAGATCGCGGGTATTGCATCTGCTATAGGTGCAAGCTATGGCGGATCACTTGCAATTACCACTACTTCTGGTCCGGGTATCGCACTCAAAGGTGAAGCAATGGGACTGGCTGTGATGTTGGAAATTCCATTGATCATCATCGACGTACAACGAGGCGGTCCATCAACTGGACTCCCAACAAAAACCGAACAGAGTGATTTATTGCAGGCTTATTACGGGAGAAACGGCGAATGTCCTATGCCGGTAGTTTCAGCTTCAACTCCAAGTGATTGCTTTGAAGCTGTTTTTGAAGCAGCGCGAATTGCTCTTCAACACATGACACCGGTAATGTTCTTGAGCGATGGATATATAGCAAACGGTGCAGAACCCTGGATGTTCCCACAATCAGATGATTTACCTTCTATAAACGTTGCTTTCAAAAAAGGACTTGATGAAGGAGAGGAAAGGTTCAAGCCATATTTACGCGATGAAAAATTAGTGCGCCCATGGGCTGTGCCTGGAACAAAAGGATTGGAACATCGGATTGGTGGATTAGAGAAGCAAGATATTACGGGTAACGTGAGTTACGATCCCGATAACCATGAGCACATGGTAAAAACGCGTCAGGCGAAAGTGGATCTGATTGCCAATTACATTCCCGAACAAAAAATTGATACCGGTGCACAAAAAGGAAAAGTATTGGTATTGGGTTGGGGAAGTACCTACGGCGCAATCAAGAGTGCGGTAATGGAATTGATGGCTGAAGGTCACGCTGTTTCACATGCACACCTACGTTACATGCGACCGTTCCCCCGCAACTTAGGCGAGATCCTAACATCATTTGACACGGTACTGATACCAGAAATCAATAACGGACAATTGATCAAGATCATCCGCGATGTTTACTTTGTAGACGCAAAGGGATACAACAAGATCAAAGGAACACCCATCACGAAGGGAGAACTTACTCAGGAGATAAAACGATATCAATAAAGA
>JAFMES010000035.1 GCA_017856605.1 Chitinophagaceae bacterium | reverse complement strand
GTTTTTTGATTGGAATTTACTTCTTTGATATCAAGATCGGTTCTAATCCATTTGTGTTGATGCGAAATGAATTTCCAGATGCTCCTATATTTCGCGACCCGGACTATCTGACTAAGTACCTGACGGACGGAAACGGATTAAACATTCTTCTGCAGAACTACTGGATGGTGATCCATCCTCCAATCCTGTTTTTGGGATTTGCTAGTTCCATTGTTCCGTATGCGTATGTAGTTGCAGGGTTGTGGAAGAAAGACCATTCCGGTTGGTTGAGGCCTGCTATGCCTTGGGCATTATTCTGTGCGGGCATATTGGGATTGGGAATCATGATGGGAGCCGCATGGGCGTATGAGTCGCTTACCTTCGGCGGTTATTGGGCGTGGGATCCTGTTGAGAACGCATCGATGGTTCCTTGGTTGTTATTGGTTGCAGGCATACACACCATGCTCATTTACAAGAGCACGGGACATTCCCTGAAAAGCAGTTACTTATTTATCGCCTTGACCCACTTATTGGTGTTGTATTCAACTTTTTTAACCCGCACGGGTGTGTTGGGTGATACTTCAGTTCACTCCTTTACTGGAGAGGGAAGTACACTGTATTGGCACTTGATCAGTATGCAATTATTTTTCATTGCAGTGCCTTCGTATTTGTATTTCCGCGATCGAAAAAATATTCCGGTAATTAAAAAAGAAGAGAGCATGAATTCCCGTGAGTTCTGGATGTTTGTCGGTTCTCTCTTGCTTTTGATTTCTGCATTGTACATCATTGTGCTGACTTCATTGCCCTTCATTAATAAGTTGATAGGAACTTCTTGGGCGATAGGGGATAATGTAGAGTATGTCTATAACCGCATCATGGTGTTGGTGGCCATCGTTTTGGGTCTGCTGACTGGTTTTGTTCAATACTTGAAATACAAGGAAACTACACGCAAATATGTTTGGTCGAATTTGTTGATACCAACCATTATAGCAGTCGCCTTATCTCTCGCACTCAGCATTTTTGGAAAAGTGGAATACGATAAGTTTGGCTTGGGATTCTTGGTGGGCATTCACCTTGCCTTGTGGGCTGCCATATATGCGGTGATTACCAATGCCGCCTATTTGATCAAAGTGATGAAATGGAAATGGAAGGCAGCCGGCGCATCCATCACACACGTGGGATTTGGGTTGATGTTGATTGGCATCCTCATCTCTTCTTCCAAGAAAGAATTGTTATCAAAAAATGTCAGTGGCATTGCGGTATCTGGACTCAAAGATGCCAAGGGTCGTGAAGAGGATCCACTTGAAAATGTCACCCTATTGAAAGATGTTCCGGTTAAAATGGGTAAGTATGTTGTTACTTATACAGGCGATTCAACCGTGGAGCGTACCGATAAAGTTTTCTTTAATGTGAGGTTCATTGAAGTGGATGAGGAGGATAAGATTGTCGATGCCTTTACCATTACACCCAATGCATTTTTGGTAAAAAGCGATGGAAACTCACAGTTGTCCTCTAATCCCGGAGCCCAGCATTACGTGTCAAGCGACATCTTCGTTTACATCACTTCATGGTTGAATCCAGACCAAATTGTAGATACCACCACCGTGCGGTATGCCAATATTAAGGCAGGCGACACAGTATTTTATTCAAATGGCTACGTAGTCGTTAATAAACTGCTTGCTGCAAATAAAGGCGAGAACAAAGATCTTCCGATGGTTGACAGCGCTTGGGTATCAGAGGTAACGGTTGAGTCCAAAGAGGGACTTAAATATACAATGAGTCCCGCCTACATGGTCAAAGACGGTTCTGGCATCGCCAAGACGGATACAATTATGGAACAGCGATTGGTGCTTTCCTTGCGAAAAAATCCAGAGAATGGGAAAATCCAGATCGGTCTTCGCGAACCCAATGCATTGGTACGCTATATTACACTGAAGGCCTATCGATTCCCTTGGATCAACGTGCTGTGGATCGGAACGATCATCACTGTGATAGGGTTCATGATCAGTATGGCATTTAGGATTCGGAATAAGCTCTATGTGGCTTAAAAAGGTTGTATGTTGTAAGTTGTAGGTTGTACGTTGTATGTTAATTTTGGGATGTGAGAAGTTTAGTTTCCATATCATTTCTTCTATTTGTTTTGTCTGCACAAGCGCAGCAGTCGCGCTACGGTCCAAACGATACGCTGGTTGTTCCATACGTTGTGTACAATGGCGACACCATGACCTATGCGCAGTTGGATATGGTGATGGTGTATGGTAACCTTTCCGGTAAGGACCGAAACGCCAGAAGGCAATGGACTCGATTGAGGAATGCTGTTTATGTTACTTATCCCTATGCGAAAAAAGCGGGGTATATAATTAATGATGTTAACATGCAGTTGACGCGCATCAAAGACGAGCGTGCAAGGAAAAAATACCTGAGTTCCCGAGAGAAAGAATTAAAAAAAGAATTTACTGAGCCCCTCACATCCTTATCAGTCTATCAGGGTAAAGTGCTGATGAAGCTTATCAATCGCGAAACCAGCAACAACTGTTACACCATCATTAAAGAATATCGGGGCGGGTTTTCTGCCCGTTTCTGGCAAACCATTGCATGGGTATTTGGAAGCAGTCTCAAACAGGACTACGATCCTAAGGGAGAAGATGCCGAAATGGAGGCCATTGTACAGGAGGTGGCACGCATGTATGGCCATGCGGAGTAATGCGTATCTTCGCCGCGAAATCATTTCATGAAACTGGATGTATTAGCATTTGGAGTTCATCCCGACGACGTAGAACTCAGTTGCGCCGGGACACTGATCAACGAGATCAGGAAAGGAAGGCGTGTGGGAGTAGTCGACCTCACGGCTGGTGAATTGGGAACAAGGGGTACAGCTGAAACGCGTGCAGAAGAGGCGGCAAAAGCTTCGGCGGTGATGGGACTTTCCATTCGAGAGAACTTGGGCATGCGCGATGGGTTTTTTAAAAATGATGAAGCGCATCAGTTACAAGTCATACGTGCGATTCGAAAATTTAAGCCCGAAATCATTTTAGCCAATATTTTGGAAGATCGTCACCCCGATCATGGTCGCGCTGGACAATTGGTTCGGGATGCTGCTTTTCTAGCAGGATTAAAAAAAATTGAAACAACAGACGATGCGGGTGCCAATCAAGAACGGTGGCGCCCTAAGATGGTCTTGCATTATATCCAAGATCGCTTGCATGAACCTGATCTGGTAATCGATATCAGCGATGTGTATGAGCAGCGCCTGGAGGCAGTAAAAGTCTATGCAACCCAGTTTCATGTAGCGCCGGATTCAGCGCAAGGAACGCAAACCTATATATCCACTCCTGACTTTATGGAAGCGTTGATTTCACGGTGGCGCCTCATGGGCAAACGAATAGGCGTTAAATATGCCGAAGGGTATGTGTCTGAAAAGTCGATTGGCATTCGAACCTTGCAGGACCTTATTTTGATAGAAACCTAACGTTTAATACACAAATTCAATCATGTCACTCATCAAAGTTGGACTCGTTCAAATGAGTTGTACTTCACATGCAGCGTCGAATATGGATAAGGCGATTGCCGGAATTCGTGATGCAGCTGCAAAAGGGGCACAAATTATTTGCCTACAGGAATTGTTTACTTCATTGTATTTCTGTGATGTGGAGGACTACGAACAATTCAAATTGGCTGAACCCATTCCCGGTCCTTCTACCGATCAACTTGCTGAAGTAGCAAAAAGCTTAGGGGTAGTTATCATCGCTTCTCTTTTTGAAAAACGTGCACAAGGTATTTACCATAATACAACAGCTGTGCTTGATGCCGATGGAGCTTACTTAGGAAAATACAGGAAAATGCACATACCGGATGATCCCGCGTATTATGAGAAATTTTATTTCACTCCTGGTGATTTGGGTTATAAAGTATTCAAAACCCGCTTTGCAACAATTGGAGTTTTAATCTGCTGGGATCAATGGTATCCTGAAGCAGCACGATTGACTGCTTTGATGGGAGCTGAAGTTCTGTTCTATCCAACTGCAATTGGTTGGGCCGCTTCACAAGATGCAGCAACCAATGAAGAACAATACAATGCATGGCAAACCATTCAACGCAGTCATGCGGTAGCCAATGGTGTTCACGTAGTGAGTGTGAATAGGGTGGGATTGGAACAGAATGGTGCAATGAAGTTTTGGGGCGGTTCGTTCGTTTCAAATCCATTTGGAAGGATTTTAGCGCTCGCATCTCACGACAATGAAGAGGTGATGGTGGTAGAGGTTGATCTTTCCAAGACCGATAGTTACCGCACGCATTGGCCTTTTATGCGCGATCGTCGTATTGATTCATATGCTGATATCACCAAGCGCTATATTGACTGATCATGGTGCATCCTACTCCTCGTTCCTTGGGATATTATTTCCCGGCAGAATTTGCTCCTCATGCCTCTACCTGGTTGAGTTGGCCACACAAAGAAGCTTCTTGGCCGGGCAAAATTGATACCATTTTTCCATCTTATGTGGCGTTTGTTCGCGCCTTGGCCCGATATGAGAACGTTAATATCAATGTAGTAAATGAGTCCATGCAACAACGCGCACAGCGCTTGTTGCAAGAAGGCGGAGCGGATCTTTCACGCATCCGTTTTTATATACACCCTACCAACGATGCATGGTGCAGGGATCATGGTCCCGCTTTCTTGCTGAATAAAAATGATCCATCAAAAAAAGCGATTGTCGATTGGAACTACAATGCTTGGGGCAACAAGTATCCTCCTTTTGATTTGGATGATGTAATTCCTACGCGCATTGCAGAAAAACTGGAGTTGCCCGTTTACTATCCGGGGATCATCATGGAAGGCGGTTCGGTTGATTTTAATGGAGCGGGAACTGTAATGACTTCTACTGCCTGTTTACTCAATCCCAATCGCAATCCCCATTTGAATCAAGAGCAAATTGAGTCGTATTTGATGGAGTACTACGGTCAGGATCAGGTGTTATGGGTGGATGAAGGGATTGTGGGAGATGATACGGACGGTCACATTGATGATACGGTACGATTCATCAATGCAGATACAGTGGTAACAGTCATCGAAGAAAATAAAGGGGATGAGAATTATGCATTGCTGCAGCACAACTTGCGTCAGCTAAAAGCGATGCGTTTATTGAATGGTAAGCAATTGAACATCATTGAGCTTCCTATGCCTGACCCTGTGATTTGGGAAGGTCAGGCGTTACCTGCTTCCTATGCTAATTTTTACATTGCCAATCAGCAGGTGATTGTGCCCACCTACCGCAGCGATAAAGATGTGAAGGTGTTGGATATTCTTCAGCACTGTTTTCCAGATCGTGAACTAGTTGGGATAGACTCTACGGATATCATATGGGGACTCGGAAGCTTCCACTGCCTGAGTCAACAAGAGCCAGCCACTCCATAAACCTACAACGTACAACCTACAACGTGTTTCTAAATTTCATGCTTTTTATCACTGGAAATATTCTGCACATTCCAAACGATTTGCTTTTTGAATGGGAACTTTCGTTCGGTGCAGTCTTTTTTCTGACAGATCCTGCAGGAGAAATCCATGCATCCATCAGCATGCACAAATAATTCTACACTTTCCCCAAATTCATTTTTGGCCAGTGCAGAAAACTGATCGATTTCTTTGTGCGCTTCATGGACGTTGAGAAACCAGGGAACAGTCAGATGGCAGTCGACATGAATAACCGTTCCAAATTTTATGATCCTTAAATTGTGCAGATCAACCCAATTTTCTCTTCTGTTTTGATTCATGCGGTTGACCAGTTTTTCCAACAACTCGTGGTCGGCTTCATCCATGATTCCGGCAAGTGAACTGCGGACAATGGTGTATCCCGTATAGATGATGAAAAATGCAAAGCCAATTGCGACCAGGCTGTCCAGCCAGATCCAATTTGTAAAATAGATCAGGGCCATACCGGCAATGATGCCCAGCGTTGAATAGGTATCGCTTTGTAGGTGCTTACCAGAAGCGATCAATGCAAGTGAGTTATTGCGGTTCCCCGTCCGAATGGCATACCATCCGGTGGCATAGTTTACAACTGCAGTGAATGCAATAATTACCATACCCGTATCCAACTGTTGGATGACGTGAGGGTGAATTAAATTATCGATTGCTTCGTAGATGATGATGAGTCCCGCTACGGCTACCAAACTGCCTTCAACTGCTGCAGATATGAATTCTGCCTTTCCATGGCCATAAGGATGTTCTTTATCCCTCGGCTTATAGGCAATGTAGAGGCTGTATAGGCTGATGAAACCTGCTACAACATTCACAGTACTTTCCAAGGCGTCGGTAAGTACGGCTACCGATTGCGTGAGCCACCAGGCAGCTATTTTGAACAAAAAGAGGAAGACGGCCACGGTGGCTACGATCTTCTGCATCCTGAAGTTGAGGTCGGCTTGGGTTGGTCCCATGGATAGAATTGTCTGTGAAAGTAGAGATTTGTCCTTTTATACCGAAATTTGTGTCAAACTTGCCATATGGATCTGAAGCTAACGGAAGAACAACTGATGATACAGCAGGCCGCACGTGATTTCGCTCAGCAATCGTGCTTGCCGGGTGTGATTGAACGCGATGAGCAACAAAAATTTCCTCATGAGCAAGCACTGCAATTAGCGGAACTTGGATTCATGGGGATGATGGTCGATCCAGCATACGGAGGAGCAGGACTGGACACGGTCAGCTATGTATTGGCCATTGAAGAAATCAGCAAGATCGACGCCAGCACAGGGGTTTGCATGAGTGTGAACAATAGTTTGGTCTGCTGGGGATTGGAAAAATATGGAACGGAGGAGCAGAAACATAACTACCTCACACCATTGGCTCAAGGTCGTAAAGACGGAAACTTGTACCTGGGTGCATTTTTACTCAGCGAACCGGAAGCAGGATCAGATGCAACTTCACAACGCACGACAGTCGAAGATAAAGGCGATCATTATGTATTGAACGGAACAAAAAACTGGATCACCAATGGTTCGACTGCTTCAGTCTATTTGGTGATGGCACAAGGAGATCCAGCCAAAGCACACAAAGGAATCAACACCTTAATCGTCGAAAAGAACTGGCCAGGTGTAAGTGTGGGTGCAAAGGAAAACAAGATGGGTATTCGTGCAAGCGATACGCATAGCATCTCATTCACCGATGTGAAAGTTCCAAAAGAAAACCTCATAGCTGAGCCTGGTTTTGGTTTTCAATTTGCAATGAAAACCCTCGATGGGGGTCGCATTGGGATTGCTGCACAGGCACTGGGCATTGCAGCAGGGGCGTATGAGCGATCGGTAGCATATGCAAAAGAGCGTAAAGCGTTTGGTAAAGAAATTGCACACCATCAAGCCATACAATTCAAATTAGCGGACATGGCAACGCGCATAGAGGCGGCGCGACTCCTATGTTATAAAGCTGCATGGGAGAAGGATCAGGGGATGGATTATTCAACTTCTGCAGCAATGGCCAAGGTCTATGCTTCTGAGACGGCCATGTGGGTTGCTACGCAAGCGGTTCAAGTCCACGGAGGATACGGTTACGTAAAAGAATACCATGTGGAGCGCATGATGCGGGATGCCAAGATCACAGAGATTTATGAAGGAACCAGTGAAGTACAAAGAATGGTTATAGGCAGAAAAGTAATCGGTAAATAAGTACAATGGCTGTCAACGTAACTGCATACCGCACTATCAAGGAAGAGCTGGACGCTTCATCGGTACTGTTGGTTGCTGTTTCCAAGACCAAACCGATTGAAGATATATTGGCTTTGTATGAATTAGGTCACCGCGATTTTGGCGAGAACTATGTTCAGGAACTCGTGCAAAAGCAATCGCAACTTCCTTCCGATATCCGCTGGCATTTCATTGGTCACCTGCAATCCAACAAAGTCAAGTACATAGCACCCTTTGTTCATTTGATTCACGGCATCGATTCTGAAAAGCTGTTGAACGCTGTAAATAAAGAGGGGAAAAAATTAAACCGTACGATCGACTGTCTCTTGCAGGTTCATATCGCACAAGAAGAAACAAAATTTGGTTTGGACGCAGGAGAAGTGACTGCATTAGTTGATAGGTACTATACTAATACCGACTACAGCGGAGTGAAGTTGAAAGGACTGATGGGTATGGCATCGTTCACAGAAGATACTGCAGTGGTGGCAGAAGAAATGAGTAGGTTAAAAAAATTATACGATAGCATTCGTATGAATCACCCCAATGATGATTTCTCAATTCTTTCTATGGGCATGAGCGGCGATTACCAAATGGCCATGGAAAAGGGGAGCACCTTAGTCAGAATCGGCAGTCTATTATTCGGCTCCCGCTAACCTACAACCTACAACGTACAACCTACAACCTACAACCTACAACGTACAACGCACAACGTACAACCTGCATTTATTTCCCTTTCGCGTAGTCAAACACGATATTGCAAAATGCTTTTACTCCAACATCCAGCATGCTGTCGTCTATATAAAAGTCAGGAGTATGGTGAGGAGCGGCTTTTGATGGATCAGTCCCTTTTGGCATTCCACCGAGATTGAAGAAAAAGCTGGGAGCTCTTTCACCAAAAAACGAAAAATCTTCTGCTCCGGTTGTCCATCTCCCCATGGAAACATTTTCTTTTCCAGCCGCTTTTTCAAGAGAAGGCAGCATGTTTTTTACCAGGACGGGATCGTTGTAAGTGACCAATGTTTTGGTGTCGATGTGCACGTCGACTTGTGCACCCCAGGCTTCTGCAACATTTTGTGCTACTTGTTTGATTTTAGCGTGAACATCCTTTTGCATTTTGCTGTCGAGTGTCCGAATTGTTCCTTCCAATTCTGCTTCTTCTGGAATGATGTTGGCACGGACTCCACTGTGGAATTTTCCTACGGTGATTACAACCGGTGCGATGGTGAGGTCTTCTTGGCGACTCACGATGGTTTGCAGGTTATTGATGATCTGAGTTCCTACAACGATAGGATCGATTCCCGTCCAGGGTGTAGATCCATGAGTCTGTTTCCCTTTTACTTTGATTGTAAACCAATCGGATGACGCCATCATTGATCCACTGATGTATTTGATTTGTCCGATTTCCAATCCCGATGAAATATGCAATCCAAAGACTGCTTCCACTTTGGGATTGTCCATTGCCCCTTCTTTGATCATGAGAGGAGCGCCACCTTCTTCATCGGCAGGGGGACCTTCTTCGGCTGGTTGAAAGAAAAATTTGACGGTACCGGCAATGTCTTTTTTCATAGACGCCAGCACTTCGGCTGTGCCCATTAATATTGACGTATGGGTATCGTGACCGCACGCATGCATCACCGGAACTGTATTTCCCAAGTATTCTGCTGTTATGGTCGATTTATAAGGAACATCAACGCGTTCTTTAACAGGCAGTGCGTCAATATCAGCACGCAATGCGATTACGGGTCCGGGTTTTCCACCTTTCAGTATACCAACGATGCCCGTCTTGGCCATTTTTTGTACCTCAATGCCCAGTTTCGTTAAGTGAGCAGCAATGTATTCTTGTGTCTTAAATTCACGATTTCCCAGTTCTGGATGCTGATGAATGTGCCGTCTCCATTCGATGAGCTTGGCGGACAGAGCTTTTGCTTTGGCGTCGATGGTGGTTTCGTAACCCGTTTGTGCCTTTGCAGATATGCCGATGATCAAGAACAAAAGAAAAGCGGAGATGCGCATATTATTCGGTTTAGGGACTCAATTTAAGGAATTTGACCGTTCTCTTTTCGTAACTTTGCAACCTTTCTGATAAACGCCGTATAATGATCAGTGCACGCAACATCACCCTGGCTTTTGGTAAGCGGGTATTATTTGACGAAGTCAATATCAATTTCATAAAAGGAAACTGCTATGGCATCATTGGTGCCAATGGGGCTGGTAAGAGTACATTTTTGAAAATCCTGAGCGGGGAGATTGAACCCAATAAAGGTACTGTGGAGATCAGCCCCGGAGAACGGATGGCGGTCTTGAACCAGAATCAATTTCAATTCGATGAACAGACGGTGCTCAATACCGTGTTGATGGGCCATAAAAAAATGTGGTCGGTTATGCACGAACGGGAGCAGATTTATGCGAAGGCGGATTTCAGTGAAGAGGATGGGATTCGTGCAGGAGAGTTAGAAGCCGAGTTTGGAGAAATGGGCGGATACACGGCCGAAAGCGATGCGGCAACTTTATTGAGCGATTTGGGAGTTGTTGAGGCCTATCATGCAACCCTGATGAAGGACATGCCTTCGAATATGAAAGTCCGGGTATTATTGGCGCAGGCATTGTTTGGTAATCCGGATATCTTGTTGTTGGATGAGCCTACCAATGGACTCGACATTGAAACCATTGGATGGTTGGAAAACTTTTTAGCGGACTACGAGAATATTGTGTTGGTGGTGAGCCACGACCGTCACTTTTTAGACGCAGTATGTACACACGTGGCAGACGTGGATCGTCAAAAAATAAAAACGTTTACCGGTAACTATACGTTTTGGTATGAGTCGTCGCAATTGATGGCGCGACAGCTAAGCGATAAAAACAAAAAGATAGAAGACAAGCGTCAAGCGCTATTGGACTTCATTGCGCGATTCAGTGCCAATGCGTCTAAATCGCGTCAAGCAACAGCTCGTAAAAAGGCATTGGAGAAATTGACCATTGAAGAAATCGAGCCTTCCAATCGAAAGTACCCCGGTATTATTTTTCAACCGTTGCGCGAAGTTGGAAATCAAATTCTTTCTGTAGAAAACCTATCCAAATCAGTAGATGGCCGTCCGCTTTTTGATAAAGTCACTTTTTCTGTCAGCAAAGGCGACAAGATCGCTTTTGTGAGTCGCGATCCCTTGGCCGTAACTGCTTTTTTTGAAATCATCAATGGAGAAATGCAGTCGGATAAAGGAAAATTTGAGTGGGGTACAACCATAACAACATCCTATTTGCCTTTGGAGAATACACAGTATTTCAAAGAGGATCTTGGTTTGCTTGAATGGCTGCGTCAATTTGTCCCCCCGCATGTAACTGATGCGGATGAGCCTTTCTTGCGAGGCTTTTTAGGAAAAATGTTATTCAGTGGAGATGACATCATGAAAAAAACAAAAGTGTTGAGCGGGGGAGAGAAGGTGCGTTGCATGGTTAGTCGCATGATGCTTCAAAATCCCAACCTGATTACTTTGGATCAGCCGACCAATCACCTTGATCTGGAAAGTATTCAAAGTTTCAACGAAGGATGCATCAATTTTCCGGGAGTGGTATTGTTGACTTCTCACGATCACACGTTCATGCAGACCGTAGCCAATCGGATCATTGAGCTCACACCCAAGGGGGCAATTGATCGACTGATGACCTTTGATGAATACATGGAAGATAAACGGGTATTGAGCTTGAGAGAAGAGCTCTACGCGTGATTAAATTCTTAAGTTATTGACGGTGTTCTCCAAATACCTTTCTAAGGGCATGAGAGATTTCTCCTAGTGTGCATTTGTTTTCAACAGCATCTACAACAAAAGGCATCAGGTTCGTCCCTTCTTTCGCTGCGGTTGTCAATAACGACAAGCAACGATCAACAGCTTCTGCGTTTCGGTTTGAGCGGAGTTGGTTGAGTTTTTCAGTTTGTGATTGACGGATTTCATCAGAAATTTTGAATTGTACGGACGGAAGTGGATCATTCGATTGAAATCGGTTCATTCCGACAATAACTTTTTTTTCAGTCTCAATATCTCGTTGGTATTGATATGCACTTTGTGCGATTTGCTCCTGCATGAATCCCTTTTCAATTGCTTTCACGCTGCCTCCCATCTTTTCTATTACGTTCATGATCTTCAGAGCTTCTTCTTCCATGGATTGCGTGAGGGATTCTACATAGTATGAGCCACCCAATGGATCAGCCGTATCTGCTGCGCCACTCTCAAATGCGATGATTTGCTGCGTACGCAAAGCCACCTGAGCGGCTTCTTCTGTAGGAAGGTTCAGCGCTTCGTCGTAGCCGTTGGTGTGCAAGGACTGTGTGCCTCCCAATACGGCTGACAAGGCCTGAATCGTGACGCGAGCGATGTTGTTCAGCGGTTGTTGTTGGGTTAGGGTACTGCCCCCGGTTTGCGCATGAAAGCGAAGCATTTTAGCCTTTGGGTCGGTAGCGCCTAGTTCTTCCATGATGGTACTCCAGATCTTTCTGGCCGCACGGAATTTGGCAACTTCTCCAAACAGGTCGTTGTGCGCATTGAAGAAAAATGAGAGCCGTTTCCCCAAGGTATTGATGTCCATTCCTTTTTCCAATGCAGCCTTTACGTAGGCCTTACCGTTGCTGAGGGTAAATGCGATTTCCTGCGCAGCCGTACTTCCCGCCTCGCGGATGTGGTATCCGGAAATAGAGATGGTATTCCATTTCGGCATTTCTTTACTGCACCATTCAAAAATATCGGTGATGATGCGCATGGAGGCTTGAGGAGGGTAGATGTAGGTGCCTCTTGCTGCGTATTCTTTGAGAATGTCGTTTTGGATTGTGCCGTTAAGTTGGGCAATGCTGGCTCCTTTCTTTTTTGCAACCGCTGCATACAGTGCCAGCAAGATGAAACTGGTTGCATTGATTGTCATGGAAGTTGAAACCTTTTCAAGATCGATGCCATCGAAAAGCAGTTCCATGTCTTCTATGCTGTCAATTGCAACACCTACTTTACCGACCTCACCCTCCGCAAGCGGGTCGTCACTGTCGTACCCAATTTGTGTAGGCAGATCGAATGCCACACTCAATCCCGTCACACCTTGTTCCAATAAAAAACGATACCGCTTATTACTTTCCTCGGCAGTGGAAAAGCCAGCATACTGTCTCATGGTCCAGTGTTTACCACGGTACATGTCTTCTTGTATCCCACGGGTGAAGGGTGCTGAGCCTGGAGGAGGAGCAGGAGCGGGCAGGTCGTGTGGACCGTAAACTTTTTTTATTTCAATACCAGAGTCGTTTTTCATGGGTTAGAGTTGTGCGAGCACGAGTTTGGCTTCCTTTTTAATAGCTTCTAATACCAGTGGCTGTAAGGATGCGTTTGGATCTGCCTGTAGAAATGTTTTGAGTGCATCAACCCATTGCGGTCCCGTTGCAGTTTCAGGTAGCGTTTTAATCAATTGATCGATGATAAACAGTTGTTGGTCGCGCAGATCG
The DNA here is from genome assembly GCA_017856605.1 of Chitinophagaceae bacterium. Classification (GTDB taxonomy): domain Bacteria; phylum Bacteroidota; class Bacteroidia; order Chitinophagales; family Chitinophagaceae; genus Pollutibacter. Next base: position 1,106 of record JAFMES010000035.1, on the reverse strand, counting down.
CTGACCGATTGCCAGGCTTCTTCAGAAACATAAATCTGCTGCGAAATATTGTGTTCGAATTCCGAGGCAATTGTTTCTGAATAAACGCTTGCGAGTTGATGTGCGGTAAGTGCACCCGGCTGCAGTCGCTCTGAAAGAGAAGGAAACCCAATGCGCTGCACCAAGGTGACCAAGCGCTCGTAAGCCTGCATTTTAAGCTGGGAAGGCAAGTTCGTCATCTGTTCAAAGGTACAACGGGACTATTCAAGTTCGTTTTCCCAATTGTCATTAATTTTGCATTATGGAAACTACAACATCATCACCTATTCGCCTAACTGACTCCGCCCTGGAAGAATTGAAGCAATTTATTGCTAATCATCGTGAGGAAGGTAAAATGCTCCGCATTGGCGTAAAGGGTGGAGGATGCTCCGGATTGAGTTATGTCCTTGAAATGGATGCTCAGAAGGAGCGCGACGAAGTGCATAGTATTGATGGTATATCCTGTCTGATTGATCCTGCCCATGCGCTTTACCTGTTTGGTATGGAGATTGATTGGAAAAAAGGATTGGACGCACGCGGTTTTGTCTTCAACAATCCCAATGCCTCTTCCACCTGCGGGTGTGGCAGTTCATTTGCAGTATAAAAAAACGCAGGCGGTTGGCCTGCGCTTTTCATCTATGCAATTATAGAAAATTTACTTTTTCTTTTTCTCGGTATCTGCAGCTCCCAAGGGTTTGTTCTTGGCTACATCCACCAGTACTGGTGATGCAACAAAGATGGTAGAGTAAGAACCAGAAATCACACCCACCAACATGGCGAATGCAAAGCCCCTTGTTACTTCTCCACCAAAGATGAAGAGGATCAACAAGGTAAGGAATACCGTTACGGAAGTCATGATGGTACGACTCAACGTATCGTTGATTGCGCGATTGATGATCTCGTTCTTGGTGGCACCTTTGAGTTTTGCACTGTATTCACGAATACGATCGAACACGATAACGGTATCGTTCATAGAGAAACCGATGACCGTCAGAATTGCCGCAATGAAATGCTGATCGATCTCCAGAGGGAATGGAACTACGCCTCTCAAGAAGGAGAATACGGCAAGCGTGACAAATACGTCGTGT
>JAFMES010000215.1 GCA_017856605.1 Chitinophagaceae bacterium | reverse complement strand
TATTTTGGTTTCTATAAATCCTGCTTGTTCAAGAACGTCTGTAAAATAATGTCCTTCAGGGAATTTTTGAACAGAATCGTTCAGGTATTGGTAGGCATTGCGATTACGTGAAATTAGTCCGCCTATGCCTGGTGTTACAATATTCATATAAAATGAATAGAGTTGTTTAACGAATGGAAGTTTTGGTTGCGAAAACTCAAGCACCATGATCTGACCCCCTCTTTTTAATACACGATGAATTTCGCTTATCCCTTTATTAAGGTGTTGAAAGTTTCTAACGCCGAAAGCAACCATTACCGCATCAAAATATTCGTCAGGAAACTGGATATTTTCGCTGTCTCCTTCCATCAGTTGGATAGTTTTGGAAAGTCCCAGTTCCGTAATTTTTTTCTTACCATGATCCAGCATTCCGCTTGATATATCGATGCCGATGATTTTCTCGGGATGCAGCAGATGTTCAGCAGTGATGGCTAGATCTGCCGTACCGGTGGCAACATCAAGTAGGATCTTCGGATGTTTAGCTTGGAGCAATCGGATTGCTTTTTTTCTCCATCCCACATCGATTCCTGCGGAGAGGGTTCTGTTGAGCAGGTCGTACTTCGGTGCAATTGAATTGAACATCCGGGCTACCTGTTCTTTTTTCGGTAAATTTGAAGACCGATCGGGTACGATGGTATCGTGGGCAAACTGCGACATTGCGGCAAAAATACTCAAATCTAACCCAAGCCCTCATAAAGTAATATTAAAATAAGTGCAAATGAATATTGTAAAGGCAACCTATCTGATCAGCAGTCCTTCGCTGGATGGTTGTCCCAAGCCAGATCGGCCTGAATTTGCCTTTATTGGTCGCAGTAATGTGGGTAAATCGTCTTTAATCAATATGATCACGGGAATGAAGCATTTGGCAAAGACCTCTGCTACTCCTGGTAAAACTCAATTGATCAATCATTTTTTAGTGGAAAGTCGGGATTCCGATCATGCCGCTCTTGAAAAATGGTACTTGGTAGATTTACCCGGTTATGGATTTGCAAAAGTGTCGGCTACCCAGCGAAAGAAATGGGAGAAAATGATTGAACAGTATTTGAGGGGCAGGACCAATCTGCTCAACACCTACGTATTGATTGATGCACGCCATTCCCCTCAGCGCATCGATCTCGATTTTATCAATCGTTTGGGTGAGTGGGGTATTCCATTTTCCATTGTCTTTACGAAAAGTGATAAGGAAACCCAGAAAGTGGTCAGCGCCAACGTTCAGCAATTTCAACAGGCTTTATTGAAGCAATGGGAAGAGTTGCCGGCTGTTTTTGTTACCAGTGCTGAAAAGAGAAAAGGACGAACTGCCTTATTGAAGGCCATTGCTGAAATTAAGCTTACTGCATCATGATTCAGTGGCCCGCAAAAGTTCCCAAAACAGTCGAATGGCTCTTTCCGTCATTTACCTGGAGCATTGCTGATGCAGGCAAAGAGGTATACTTGACATTTGACGACGGACCGCATCCTGATATCACTTCGCGTGTATTGAACATGCTTAAGGAAGCGGGAGCACACGCTACTTTTTTTTGCATTGGAGATCGGGTTCAGCGCTATCCTGATGTGTATGCTCGCATCTTAAGAGAGGGTCATTCTGTAGGTAATCACACGCACAACCACCTGAATGGGTGGAAGACAAGCACTTCAACGTATATCGAAAATGTAGAGCTGGCTAGGAAGTACATCGATTCAATTCTTTTTCGTCCACCTTATGGTAAACTATCTCGGGAGCAATCGTTGTGTTTGCAAGAGAAGGGATATCGTATTGTGATGTGGAATGTATTGAGTGGAGATTATGATCAACAGATTTCTGCTGAGCAGTGCATCCGCCGCGTGCAACATCTGAGTAGTGGAAATATCATTCTCCTACACGACTCAGAAAAAGCCGAACATCGGATGGTGCATGCATTGGATGCACTGCTCAAAATGGGATCAGAGAATGGTTATGTGTTCAAGGGGTTATAGGGTGCGAACGGAATGGTTAAAAGGTAGGGCCTGGGTAGAAACCCGGGCCCGTTTTTAATCCGTACCCTATGAAAACTGTTTGAAAGGTACAGATTATTTTAAAAAATATCCTTTTTCTCGGCTACTGATTTTTATCGACTTTTGTCGCATCTTAAGTTTTTTCCACATATGATTGATACCCACGCCCATCTCTATTCTGCTGATTTTGATCGTGATAGATCTGAGATGATTGACCGCGCAATTGCCGCTGGGGTAGATCAGGTTTTTTTACCGGCAATTGATCGAGCTACTCATATTACTTTATTGGAATTGGCGAGATCAAATCCAGATTTTTTCAAACCCATGATGGGACTGCATCCCTGTTCAGTTGGCGGTGATTTCTTGGACGAATTGAATATCGTTCGTGGGTATTTGGAAAGCGAACGTTGTTGTGCAATTGGTGAGATTGGCTTGGATTATTACCATTCTATTCAATGGAAGGATGAGCAGCAGCGGGCTTTTGCCACTCAGATTGAGTGGGGTGTTGAAATGGATCTTCCTATTGTGATTCATTCACGGAGCAGCTTGGATGATTGTATTGCAATGGTCAAGCAAATTGGAAAGGGTAGATCAAGGGGAGTATTTCATTGTTTTGGAGGAGATGTGCGACAAGCAAAACAGGCCATCGAAACAGGATTTTATTTGGGGATTGGAGGAGTTGTTACCTATAAAAATGCAGGAATGGCCAAGGTTGTCGCTGAAATTCCACTGGATTACATTGTTTTGGAAACAGATGCTCCTTACCTCACTCCCGTGCCTCATCGCGGCAAACGAAATGAAAGCAGTTACCTGTTTTTTGTTGCTGAAAAGATTGCAGAAATTAAAGGCATCAGTAGGGAAGAAGTCGATTCAATTACGACTGAAAACGCTAAAAAAATCTTCAAGGTCTGAACGAATACGATTAATTTTGTCGCCCATCAACAGGAGACTTGTCCGAGTGGTTGAAGGAGCACGCCTGGAAAGTGTGTATACCTCAAAAGGGTATCGAGAGTTCGAATCTCTCCGTCTCCGCTTATTTTTTCCAGTATCTTCAGAGTCTCTCAGTTGTTCAGCCATATATTTGTCTCATAACAAATAAACAACCAATCACCATGGCAAACAACAAATTTCAAAAAGAATCACGAGAGGTTAAACCCCGTTACGAAGTAGACAAGTACGGATTATTGGTTAACACAGCAATGTCAGAGAAAGACGAGTTAGCAGTACGTCAGATCTTGAACTCCTTGAATAAGAAGGCAGAGGCTAAGGCTAACCCCTGGCCAACAAGTCCCAACGGAATGCCTTGGTGCGAGTCTTGCTAAAAGACGGAACACTTTCGGAGTTGCTACGTA
>JAFMES010000214.1 GCA_017856605.1 Chitinophagaceae bacterium | reverse complement strand
AGCCCAATCCATTACAAAAGCATTTGCACTCATCTTAAATAAAGTAGGAATATCCTATGCCATTTTGGGGTCAGAAGAAATGTGTACCGGCGATCCGGTTCGGAGAGCCGGCAATGAATTCATGTTCCAAATGATGGCGTATCAGAACATACAACTACTGAATTCATATCAAGTCAAAAAGATAATTACAGCTTGCCCCCATTGTTTTAATACCCTTAAAAACGAATACCCAGAGCTTGGAGGCACGTATGAAGTCATTCATCATGCTACCTTATTACAACAATTATTGGACGAAGGAAAGATTGTCATAAAAGAAGGCGGGGAATACAAAGGCAAAAAGATAACCTACCATGATTCCTGTTATTTAGGTCGCAGTAACGGCATCTACGAAGCACCCAGAACTGTAATTGCCTCATTGGATGCAGCTCTTGTTGAAATGAAGCGTTGCAAAAGCAATGGACTGTGTTGCGGAGCCGGTGGAGCTCAAATGTTCAAAGAAGAGGAAAAAGGATCAAGTAGAGTTAATTGGGAGCGAACTGAGGATGTATTGAGTGCAGGAGCACAAGTTGTTGCTGCAGCCTGTCCATTTTGCAATACCATGCTCACCGACGGGATAAAAGGAAAAGAAAAAGAAAATAACGTGATTGTAAAAGATATTGCTGAACTCATTGCAGAATCGATATGAAATCACTTGAATTCACACAACAACTGCCCGAAGGCTTTGATGATCGTTCCAGAGTATGGATTTACCAGTGTAGTCGACTCTTATCTTTATCCGAAGTGCTGGATGCCGAGTCACGTATAAATGAATTTGTTCAGAGCTGGTCCTCTCACGGAGCTGCTGTCAAAGGCTTTGGCACTGTTTTTTTTGGTCGATTCGTAGTATTGATTGCGGATGAATCTACTCATGGTGTTAGTGGATGCAGCACTGATAGCTCAGTTAGGTTCATTAAAGAAATTGAAAAGTCCTATAACGTGAGTTTTTTTGATCGCACTCAACTTGCTTTTTTAATCAACGATGCCGTTCAAATGCTCCCCCTTACCCAGCTTCCCTATGCGCTGGAAAATGGTTTTATAAAAAAGGAGACGCTATACTTCAACAATACCATTACCCAACTGCATGAATTGAGAAACCATTGGATTATTCCGATGTCAGAATCCTGGCTGATGCGAAAATTTGGGACAACAATTCAAGGGTGACAATTTGTCACATTCCTCTGTTTTTAGTAGTTTTGCAGCATGATAGGACTGGAAAAGGCAGAAAAAACTGCTTCTAAGAGGTTTTATATAGAGAGTTATGGATGTCAGATGAATTTCAGTGATAGTGAGATCATTGCATCCATTCTTTCAGCGGAGGGTTTTGATGCAACCCGGGATGCCGAGCACGCAGATCTGGTGTTGTTGAATACTTGTTCTATTCGTGAAAAAGCCGAGCAAACCATTCGTCAACGGCTTACGGAATTTAAACGCATCAAGAGAGAGCGACCTGGGATGCTAGTAGGAGTATTGGGTTGTATGGCAGAGCGTTTAAAAGGCAAATTATTGGAAGAAGAACGACTCGTTGATCTGGTTGTTGGTCCGGATGCCTATCGTACCCTACCGGATCTAATTACAGAAGCGGAAACAGGAACCAAAGCAGTCAATGTATTGTTGAGCAGAGAGGAGACGTATGCTGATATTTCTCCAGTTCGACTTGACAGCAATGGAGTTACTGCTTTTGTAAGCATCATGCGTGGATGCAATAACATGTGTGCTTTTTGTGTAGTACCCTTTACACGAGGTCGCGAGAGAAGCAGAGACGACCAATCCATCGTAAATGAATGCAGCGAACTAGTTGAACGAGGATTCAAAGAAGTGACTTTATTGGGACAGAATGTGGACAGCTATTATTGGGTGGATCCAGTAAGTGGGCATGCCGTTGATTTTGCAATGTTGTTGGAAAAAGTAGCGCTGATTAGTCCCACATTACGCGTACGCTTCAGCACTTCGCATCCCAAGGACATCACTGACAGGGTTCTTCATACCATGGCCATGTATCCCAATATCTGCAAATACATCCATCTTCCGGTCCAAAGCGGCTCCAACCGTATCCTGCAGCTCATGAACCGAACATATACCCGTGAATGGTACATAGCAAAAGTGAAAAGGATCAACGAAATCCTTCCCGACTGTGCCATCAGTGCTGATATCATTGCAGGATTTTGTACCGAAAATGAAGAAGACCACCTTGATACATTGAACATCATGCGTGAATCCGATTATGCTTACAGCTATATGTTCATGTACTCAGAGCGACCCGGTACACTTGCTGCTAAACGGTACACAGATGACGTGACCCCAGAAATCAAAAAAAGGCGCTTGGCTGAAATCGTAGCACTGCAAAACCAGTTATCTCTTGATTCAAATCAGCGTGATGTTGGTAAGGTATTTGAGGTTCTCATTGAAGGCGATTCAAAGCGAAGTGCACAACAATGGATGGGCCGAAACAGTCAGAATAAAGTGATGGTATTCGATAAATCAAAAGACGGGGTTAAACCAGGAGACTATGTCCAGGTTAAAGCAACCGCGTGCACTCAAGGGACACTAATCGGAAGCATCGTTGAATAAATCAGTGATCATGGATATTCAAAGTATAAAAAACAGATTTGGAATCATCGGGAACTCTCCCTCACTGAATTATGCACTACAGGTTGCCAGTCAAGTGGCTGGCACGGATCTTACGGTCTTGATCGTGGGTGAGAGCGGAGTGGGTAAAGAAATCTTTTCTCAGATCATACATGCCTTATCTCCCCGCAAACACAACCCGTTCATTGCAGTAAACTGCGGAGCCATACCCGAAGGCACGATTGATTCCGAATTATTCGGACACGAAAAGGGTTCATTCACAGGAGCAGTGGAAGCAAGAAAAGGATACTTTGAAACAGTGAATGGAGGTACCATATTCATGGACGAGATTGGGGAAATGCCATTGGGGACTCAAGCCCGTTTGCTTCGTGTACTCGAGAATTCAGAATTCATCCGTGTAGGTTCTTCTAAAGTACAAAAGACGGACGTTCGTGTTATTGCTGCCACCAACAAGGATCTTCTAGGTGCCACCCAAAATAATAAATTTCGAGAGGACCTTTACTATCGTCTGAATACCGTCCCCATTCGCGTACCTGCTCTTCGTGAAAGAAAAGAAGACATCATCTTGTTGTTTAGAAAATTTGCTGTTGACTTTGCAGAGCGTTACAAAGCAAGTCCTGTTCAACTCAGCGAAGAAGCTAAGCAATTATTAATTGATTATCCCTGGCCGGGTAATGTGAGGGAATTAAAGAACATTGCTGAACAAATCTCCGTGTTGTCAGATGAAAAAGTGATTTCAGGGGAAACGCTCTCTCGTTTTTTACCAAAATCA
>JAFMES010000034.1 GCA_017856605.1 Chitinophagaceae bacterium | reverse complement strand
CATCTTGTTTATATGTCCCATCTTGTCCTTCTGCATGAGCAGATGAAACAAGTGAGCCGTGGCTTGGGCATCGCCCATTGCTCGATGGCGATTGTGAATATGAATATCAAGCGAGCGGCAAAGATTTCCTAAACTATAGCTATCGCGACCTTCAAACACTTTTCCGCTCCATCGGACGGTGCATAGTTTTCTAGCAGTAAGTGCATAACCTTGTTGTTGCAACTGATGAGACACAAAGGAGAAGTCAAAATTGACGTTGTGTGCCACAAATATTTTATCTCGAAGTAATTCGTAGACCGTATTCGCTACTTCTGCAAATGTTGGAGCAGTGCTAACCAGTTCGTCAGTAATTCCTGTTAGTTTTTCTATAAAAAGCGGGATGGGTTGCATGGGGTTCACCAATGTTGTGAAGCGGTCCAGCACCGATGCTCCATCGGAAATGATGATCGCAATTTCTGTTATGCTTCCCGATCCGGCATTGCCGCCCGTGGTCTCAATATCTACTATAGCGTACATGTCATGGGAGAGAAGCAAAACTAACAAGAATTGGTCACCCGGTCAGGTTAAAATGCTTCTGCATTTCCAATTCCAGTGCTCGCTTATCCAGTCTCCCCGCTGCTCGGTTTTCAATCCAAATGCCATGATGGACCTTACTTTTTTGTAGAGCGTTTTGAAGCTCAAATCGGGTATCTCCAGATCCGAGGATGAGCACCGCATTGGCCGCTTTAATCTCACTGACGATGGATTGTATGAATTTTTCTCTTTGGTGGTTCTCTCGCGACTGATCATGCGACTCCCTGTTGAGGGTGGTTCCAAATAGCCCTACTTTATCTGTGGTTTCTCCCTTAAATCGCACCTTGCCTTCGTATCCAGAATGAATTTCTTTGAACTCTGGCTCGGATTGAGGAGGATAGCATACGATCAATGCTTTCTTCTTATCCACCCAGACTCCGTATCGATTTGACGAAATATGTTCTTTCATATAAATTATTGTATATGATTATTTTATGATAGTTTGCAATACTATCACTTTAGGATTGATATATCAATGATAAAACTCATATTCAGGTCTTCTCCACATCATCATTTTGGGTACTTGCAAATGTTAAATTTTAACATTAGCTTTACAATTCAGCGTAACCATTTTATTTCTTGTTCGTACCATTATTTAATCCGATCCTAGAGAAGTCATGAATATTTCTTCATCCATGAAAAAGAACATCATGAAATCACTGGTATCTTTCAACATGCCGCTCAACGTTAAGATTGCGCTGATCGTACTTGCACTTTATGGTGCAATTGGCCTGATCACCTATCTGGTTTGGTAGGCTTAACTCCTTCTATTTCTTGCTACCTTTGTGACCGATTTAAAGGGTAGTAGGCAATGGATATTTCCAAAAATTTTGACTTTAAGCAGGCGGAGCTGAAATGGTATTCCCATTGGCTCGAAAAAAAATATTTTGAAAGTCAGCCCGACGAGCGGGAAGCGTTTACGGTAGTTATACCGCCCCCCAATGTGACTGGTATTTTACACATGGGGCATTGTCTTAATAATACCATTCAGGATATCCTTGTCCGGCGTGCACGCATGATGGGAAAAAATGCCTGCTGGGTTCCGGGAACCGATCATGCATCAATTGCAACCGAAGCGAAGGTTGTTCACATGCTTCGGGAACGGGGTATTTCCAAATCCAGTCTGTCTCGCGAAGAATTTCTACGTTATGCGTGGGAATGGAAAGAAAAATATGGTGGGATCATTCTTCAACAACTTAAAAAGTTAGGCTGTTCTCTTGACTGGCAACGAGTCAATTTTACCATGGATGCCGATTATTATCAATCTGTCATTCATGTATTCAATGACTTGTACGAGAAAGGATACATTTATCGGGGTAAACGAATGATCAACTGGGATCCCCGCGCTAAAACTGCTTTGAGTGATGAAGAGGTCATCTTTAAAGAAGTCAATGGTAAACTGTATTTTCTAAATTATTCTTTGGAAAATGCTTCTGGTGGTGCAACGCACATAACGATTGCGACTGTTCGACCAGAAACCATCTTGGGAGACAGTGCAATTGCAGTTAATCCCAATGATCCTCGCTTCCAACACCTGATTGGACAATTTGCCATTGTTCCCCTAATAGGAAGAAAAATTCCAATCATCTCCGATGATTATGTAGCGATGGATTTTGGAACAGGTGCTCTTAAAATCACACCTGCTCATGACATGAACGATTACCAGATTGGTATCAAGTACGGGTTGGATGTTGTGGATGTGCTTAACGATGATGGTACCATGAGCGAAGCTGCTCAACTGTTGGTGGGAAAAGACAGGTTCGAGGCGCGTAAAGAGATTGTTGCTTTGTTGAAAGAGGCAGGCCATGTAGAAAAAATTGAAGAATATACCCATCAAGTAGGTTTTTCTGAGCGCACCGATGTTGTAGTAGAACCCAGGTTATCATTGCAGTGGTGGGTAGATATGAAAAAAATATCCGGACCAGCACTGTCTGCAGTAATGGATGGGGAAATCAATTTCCATCCAGCCAAATTCAAGAATCTCTATCGCCACTGGATGGAAAACATCAAGGATTGGTGCATTTCTCGGCAACTTTGGTGGGGGCATCGCATTCCTGCATGGTATGATTCCAATGGTCAGTTTGTTGTGGCGATGGATGAGCAAGAGGCCATACAAAAATTTCGCAAACAATTTGGTGTAGCAGATCCTGTTCTCAAACAGGACGAGGATTGCCTGGATACCTGGTTTTCTTCCTGGTTATGGCCTTTCGAGGTTTTCAAAGGGATTTCAAATCCCAATAATGCGGAAGTTAATTATTATTATCCCACACATGCATTGGTGACTGCACCGGAGATTATTTTCTTCTGGGTGGCACGGATGATTATGGCAGGTTATGAGTACACGGGTAAGCGGCCTTTCAGGGATGTATATTTTACAGGTATCGTTCGCGATAACCAAGGTCGGAAAATGAGTAAGCAACTGGGTAACTCTCCTGATTTATTGGAAATGATTGATGAAATCGGGGCCGATGCGGTTCGTTTCGGTATTCTCATAGCATCACCAGCAGGCAACGATTTACTTTGGGATAAGGCTTCAAATGAACAAGGACGAAATTTTATCAATAAGATTTGGAATGCGCTCAAGTTGGTGCACATGTGGAAAGAGAAATGCAAAGAAAACCTCAGTCCAGATGAAGTGACACTCGACAGCGATTGGGCGCATGAATGGATGAATGCTCGTTTATCTGCTTCGCGAAATGAGATCAACCAGTTAATGGAGCAATACAAACTCAGCGAGGCACTTAAAACACTGTATTCGTTGATATGGGATGATTTTTGCAGCTGGTATTTAGAATGGGTCAAGCCTGGTTTCGAAAAACCCATGGACAAGCGTCACTTGGATAAAGTAGTAGAGGTTTTTGAACAATTGATGGAATTGCTTCATCCCTTTATGCCATTTGTTACCGAAGAGATTTACCATCAACTCAAGCAGCAGTCAATTGATCTTTGTGTTCGACAACTTAAACGTGACGCTACAGATCAAGAAGCAAATCTTCTTCTATTGGCACAAGGAGAGAAATTAAAATCGGCAATAACAGCTATCCGTGATGCTCGGGTTAAATCCAAATTGAAAAACAAAGATGAAGTAGTCATTCGTTGTGCAACTCATCACCAAAATGATTGGGAGGCAGTTCGATCCGTGTTGTCTAAACAAGTAAATGCTCGCTCTTTTTCGTTTGACGCAGAACAGACCTCCGGTACCATACAATTGCTGGTTGGAGCAGATAAGTTTTTCCTGGAAACAGGTCACCAACTCGATGTAGAAGGACAGCGCAACGAATTGCAGCAAGAACTAACGTATTTTGAAGGGTTCCTCGCATCCGTTGAAAAGAAACTCTCCAATGAACGATTTGTGCAAAATGCAAAGCCGGAAGTAGTTGATCTCGAACGAAAAAAGAAATCCGATGCCATTGATAAAATCAAATTACTTAAAGAGAGTCTTCAGGCGTTGGGATAGGGAAAGTCCGCTTCGTTTAGGATGTTTATTGGTTTTACTTATTCCGCTCCAGCAGCATCTTTCAACTCAGTGGGGGCCACTATCTTCTGGCAGTCACTCCATCGAACAGGTAACCGCCATTTTGCCTGCAGCCATCTTGGTTAAGGACAGTAAGGGAAAGTTGACTCCAGTAGAGTCGTTTCGCATAAACTATAAGTTCAAGAGCTCATACCGCCACCCGGAAACAGGAAAAACCATGACCACCTCTGAACTCAGGGTGGGGGACTTCAAAAGTGCTGTTTTGCCTCCTGTATGGATAGAGAGTATTCGGGATAATATCAAAAAGGGAGATACCCTGCTCTTTACGGGGATTCTATTTCGTAATGCCAATCAAAAGCTCCAGCCGGCGCCCCAATTACAACTTATCGTGAAGTAGGATGCAGTCGTCATTCTCCGTATATTGTTAAAAATTTTTCCATGAGATTTTTACTTTCTGCCGTTTCTGTTCTTTGCTTTTCGTTTTACTCTCAATCGCAAGAACATGCCACTGCAATCGTTCAGCGCCTTAACCAGCTTAGCGGACGCTATTCAGAAATGGCAGAGCAGATCTGGAAGTGGGCCGAACCTGGGTATTTGGAAAACAAAACCACTCAATTGATGCAACAAGAGTTATCCAATGCCGGTTTTTCAATTCAAACCGGTGTTGCAGGTATACCCACTGCATTTACTGCTACCTATGGATCTGGTTCTCCTGTGATCGGAATTCTCGCAGAAATGGATGCCTTGCCTGGTCTCTCACAAAAACCGCTTCCCACGCGCGATCCTGCCGTGGAAGGTGGTTATGGACATGGTTGTGGACATAATTTATTTGGAACTGGATCCATCGCTGCAGCCATTGCTGTAAAAGAATGGATGCAATCCAAAGGAATCAAAGGCACCATAAAGTTATATGGCACACCGGCAGAAGAAGGTGCTGGAGGAGGCAAGACTTATTTAGTAAGGGAAGGCGCATTCAACGGGGTAGATGTGATACTGCATTGGCACCCTGGGGATCGAAACAGCGCAAGCCCATCTTCCTCTTTGGCTTATAAAGTGGCAACATTCAGCTTCAGGGGTCAGGCTGCCCATGCTGCGGCTGCTCCCGAAAAAGGGCGTTCTGCATTGGATGGAGTGTAGGCTATGAATTTCATGGTGAATCTAATGCGTGAACATGTTTCACAAGAAACTCGCATTCATTATGTCATAAAAAAAGGGGGACTCACCTCGAATATTGTTCCGGATTATGCTGAAGTGGAATACACCATTCGTCACCCGAACGTAAATGGCTTGAACGATATTTGGACCAGATTACTGAAGACGGCGGATGCAGCTGCAATGGGAACTGGAACAACAGTAAGTCATGAAGTACTTACTGGACTCTATAATGTTTTACCCAATGAAACCTTGGCAAAACTCATGCAATCCAATCTTGAAAAAGTAGGAGGTATTCAGTATACGGCAGAAGAGCTCAGTTTCGCTGAAAAAATTAGAACATCGGTGGCCTCCACTTCTTTACCTCCTGTAGCACAAGCTGCAGCCATCGAACCGTATGCACTGAATGGACTTACATCGGCTTCCACCGACGTTGGCGATGTAAGCTGGGTAGTGCCTACCGCTGGATTGTCGACTGCAACCTGGGTTCCCGGTATACCTGCGCACAGTTGGCAGGCTGTGGCGTGCGACGGCATGTCGATTGGTTACAAAGGCATGATGGTTGCTGCAAAAACAATTGCATTAACAGCTGTTGATATTTTTCTTCAGCCGGGAGTAATTCCAGCGGCTGCAGCTGAATTAGCAAAGGCAAGGGGAGGAGATTTTATATACCAATCTTTAGCAGGCGATCGAAAGCCACCATTGGATTACAGAAAGTAAGCAAGCTATACCGTCCATTCTACGATTTCATTCACCCACTCCTCTCTGAAGGGGGTGCTGATTCGGATGTAATTATCGGTGTATCCTTCCATCATTCCGTTCCGGTTTTCATGCTCAAACAATACCTTTCTCTTCTTACCCATTTGGGCTGATTTAAAGTATTGCGATTTCATGAAGGAAAGATTGCGCAGTACCTTGTTTCTTTCGTTACGAACATGAATGGGTACAATGGGTTTGATATCTAGTGCTTTGGTATTGGGTCGCTCTGAATAGGTAAAGACGTGCAGATAAGAAATTTCCAATTCATGTAAAAAATCTACTGTTTCCTTGAACTCATTTTCGCCTTCACCTGGAAACCCTACGATAACATCTACACCAATACCGCAGTCAGGTATTTTTTCTTTAATGAGTGAAATCCTTTCTGCGTATAGTTCGCGTCGGTATCTTCTTCTCATTTGTCCAAGTATCGTGTTGCTCCCACTTTGTAGAGGAATATGAAAATGCGGCATGAATTTCCGACTGACGGATACCAGTTCAATGAGTTCAGGGGTGATGAGGTTGGGTTCAATCGATGAAATTCTGAAGCGTTCAATTTTTTCCACCTGCTCAAGTTCAGCACACAGGTTATAAAAGTTGGTCAATCGTTCTCCATTGATTATTCCGTAATCGCCAAGGTTAACGCCAGTCAACACAATCTCTTTTACGCCTTGATCTGCAATCTCGTTTACTTGGGCTAATACATTGACAATGGGATTACTTCTGCTTTTTCCTCTTGCCATGGGAATTGTACAAAACGAACAAGTATAATCACAGCCATCTTGCACTTTTAAAAAGGTCCGGGTACGATCGGTAACTGAATAAGCGGCATTGAAATTGTTTACATCTTCGATATCACAACTGCACACAGTTGCCTTATCGCTTTTTGTGTAGGTTCTGAGATGGTCAGCAATATTGAATTTTTCAGCAGCTCCCAGCACAAGGTCAACGCCAGGTATAGTAGCTATTTCATTGGGCTTGAGTTGAGCATAGCATCCAGTAATGACAATTACGGCTTCCTCATTTTGACCTTGTATCCGTCTTACCAATTGGCGGCATTCTTTATCTGCATTTTCCGTGACAGAACAGGTATTGATAACATAGATATCCGCCTTTTCCTCAAAATCTCTACGGATAAAGCCTTCTTTTTCCAGCATTCTCCCCAATGTGGAAGTTTCTGAAAAATTCAGTTTGCAGCCTAAGGTATGCAGGGCTATTGTTTTTTCTGCTGTCATGCCGGGGGACAAAGATACAGCGGGGAACATGTATATTTGAAATATTCTATGATCATTGTACGCTATTTACTTCTCTTTTTCAGGCTGGTATATTGTATCTATGCCATGCTGTTATTTGCACTCATCATCTTAATGCTAACCCCCTGTTTGTTAGTTTGTTTCACGTTAGGCCGCATCCGAGGAGGTAATATCATGTATCGTTTGTTTCGGGGATGTGCAAATGTTTACTTGATCTTGATTGGTATACCCCATCGCACTTCATATGAATCAATTCCCGATCCCAATGAACAATACATATTTATTGCCAATCACATTGCCTACCTGGATGCAGTGATCATTATATCATCCGTGAAGCACGATTTTCGTCCCATTGGCAAATACGAATTATTGAAGGTTCCCATATTTGGATGGTTGTATAAATTTTGTGTAGTGACTGTTAACCGATCCAGCGCAGAAGATCGTGCAAGAAGTCTGAATGATCTTAGAAAAATTCTGGCTCGAGGTATTTCAGTGGTTGTATTTCCAGAAGGAACTTTCAATATGGGAGAGGCTCCGTTGAAAGAGATGTACGATGGTGCCTTCAAGCTGGCAGTAGAGACAGGGAAAAAGATTCAACCAATAATTTTTCTGGATGCATTTGATCGTATGCATTATCGACATTGGTTCACATTATTGCCAGGAAAATCAAGAGCCATCTACTTGCATCCGATTGATCCAGCAGACTTCCCAGGTGCTGATGCAAAAGCGCTCAAGCAGGTTGCCATCAAGCGGATGTCCGAAAAGTTGATTGAAAAGAAAGCTTCTTGGATAGGAGAAAACTATTTATCAGGTTCAGCTAAATGATTTGACGTGTACGCAGAAGTGATCTTGCCGCTGGCTATCCCGAAGACCTATACTTATTCCATACCGGAGTCATTCTCCCATGCTGCTGTCCCTGGAGTTAGAGTGGAAGTGGTATTTGGGCGACAAAAGCGATATGCAGGAATCATCCAATCAATATCCGCTAAAGCTCCTGAAGGGTTTCAGCCTAAACCCATTATACAGATTTTGGATTCGGAGCCCATTCTGCATCCCCAACAACTTCAGCTGTGGTCGTGGATTGCTACCTATTATATGTGTACAGAGGGCGAGGTAATGGCGGCAGCCTTACCTGCACATTTCAAATTGAACAGCGAAACAATTCTGGTCTTCAGTGAAGAATACGGCGATGATTTTTCGCAGTTGGATGAACAAGAGTATTTGGTGGCAGAAGGGCTCTTGTTGAAGCGGGAGTTGAAGATTGATGAGGTTCAGGGAATTTTGGATATCGCACATGTTTACCCGGTCGTACGCAGGCTGATCGATAAAAAAGTCTGTTATGCCTATGAGTCCATCAAAGAGAAATATATTCCGAAAAAAGAAAAACTGGTGGTGCTTCATCCGGACTATCGAGATGAATCTGCTTTAGAAGATTTACTCAATAACTGGGCCGGGAAAGCTCCTAAGCAATTATCTCTGTTGCTCTCCTTTTTGCATATTGAAAAAAATAATGGAAGTGTTCGGCAGGCTGATTTACTAAAAAAATCGGATGCTTCGTTACAGCAGTTGCGCTCGCTTGTTGACAAGGGTATTTTGTCTATTGTTGAGCAGGAGACTGACAGAATTCCAATGGGAGAGAAGCATGTATCAATTGATTTTGATCTATCTCCAAAGCAGCAAACTGCATGGCAAGCTATACAAAATCATTTTGCTGAAAAAGATAGTTGTCTTTTGCATGGAGTTACCTCCAGTGGAAAAACGTTGGTGTACATTAAATTGATGGAGCAGGCAATTAAAAATAACACGCAGGTGCTCTTTCTGCTTCCAGAGATTGCATTAACCAGTCAAATAATTCGTCGACTCCAGAAGCATTTTGGAGGGCATGTAGCAATCTATCATTCAAAATTCAATGCCAACGAACGTGTCGAAATCTGGAATAAGGTAAGGACGGGGGAAGTCAAAATTATAGTCGGAGCTCGATCGGCATTATTTCTTCCGTTTCTGAATCTCTCGCATATTATAATCGACGAAGAGCAAGACAGTTCATTCAAACAGCAGGATCCTGCTCCCCGTTATAATGCGCGTGATGCCGCTCTATACAATGCTACACTGTTTTCTGCCAAAGTTCTACTGGGCAGTGCAACACCAAGTATCGAGTCGTATGCGCAGGCTACTTCAGGTAAATATGGCTTGGTCGTCATGGAAGATCGATATGGAGGTGTAGAGCTGCCCGCTATTGAAATTGTTGATAATCGCCTGAGTCGATCGATTATTTCGCCTGCCTTAAAAGAAGCAATAACAACTTGTCTCAATAAAAAAAAGCAAGTAATTCTATTTCAAAATAGAAGAGGATATGCGCCTTATAAGGTTTGTGGGACCTGTGGACATATTCCACATTGTGAACATTGCGACGTAACACTTACTTATCACAAACTGCATCATAAATTGAAATGTCATTACTGCGGCACCTCCTATTCAGTTCAGTTGCAATGTGCAGCCTGCGGTTCCTCGAAATGGGTAGAGCGGAATTTTGGGACTGAGAAAGTTGAGGAAGAGCTGCTGTCGCTTTTCCCTCATGCTACAATCGCCCGGATGGATGTTGATACAGTCAAAGGAAAATCTGCTCACGAGGAAATGATCAGAAACTTTGAACAGCGGCAAATGGATATACTGGTTGGAACACAAATGGTGGTGAAAGGTCTTGATTTTGAGCATGTAGAATTGGTGGGTATCCTTGATGCCGATGGCTTGCTATCGTTTACCGACTTTAGGGTAAATGAACGGGCGTTTCAACTCATGGAACAAGTAAGTGGGCGAGCTGGAAGAAGAGGAGAGCAGGGGAAGGTATTGATTCAGACTTCACAACCACAGCATCCATTGATTGGGCTTGTGGTTGCACATAACTATACTGGATTATTCGAACTGGAAATTAAAACTCGAAAACTATTTAACTATCCACCGTTTTCTCGAATCATTCAGTTTGTGTTCAAGCATGTTAGCCAAGATGCGGCTTTGCATGCTGCACGGTTTTTTGCTTCTCAATTAAAAAATTCATTTTCGGATGCTATGATTGGGCCAGCTGAACCTGTTGTCAACCGCATTCGAAATCGGTACTTGTATGAAATACTGCTAAAGCTGCCGCGCGATGGAAAACGAAATGGTCAAGCTCGTGTATTGATTCAACAAACTTTGTTGATGTTGGCGAATGATAAGGCTTTTCGATCTGTTCAAGTGCAGATCAATGTCGATCCCCAATGATTATTTGAAAATAACGGTACCAGGGGTTTTCATCAGTTCCATTTCCAACTGCTTGAGATGCTGATGAGTTTGTAATAGAATAACAAGATCTTCTGGACTATGTTCCCGCTCAAGATCCAACTGGTTTTCAATAATGAGTCGTTTTACCTTTTTTAATTTGAGGTAAGTGATGCAGGAAGCCACCTCCTCTTTATAAAGCGCTTCACGATCCTTGATTTCTCCTTTGTAGTATTTGTTCCAATTCGGACTGATTTGATGCTTTTCTGTAAGCAAACCAACTACGGTTTCTGCTATTGATGAATCCGTATGATATAAAAACAGTTTTTCTTGAACGACTTTACCTGAATTTCTAATCGTCTTGTATTCTTGAATAATATTCAACAGCAAGCGGTTGTCAAATAATTCTTCCAACCCATCTTTCTCTAGTTGGTCAAATATGTATTCTGCCACTGTAGTGACTTCATCCCATTTTTTTTCTCCAAACTCTAGTAAGGCTTTTAATACCGCTTGTTCATTGAGATCATCTTTGAATAATAGTCCCACGGTTTCATCCCCTTGGGGGACACCTACTTCTTGAGTGCTATCTTTAAGATCGCGAGAAACTTTTTTCTCATCTCGAATCAACTTGTCCTGCGTCAGTTTTTTAACCAGTGCGGTCAGTCCCTGTTCATCTACTTTTAAGATCTGAGAGCACTTTTTAATGTAATCTTGTTGTCGGGTAAAATCTTCAGCACGACTGAATTTTGAAATGGATTCAGCTATTTGGTTAACAACAGCTGCTTTCTGGTTGCTGTCATTTCCAGCTTCAGAAAGTGCAACTTCAAGTTGAAAAAGTATAAAGTCTTTTTTATTTGCTCGAATGAATTGCTGGAACCCATCTGCGCCAACTTTTTTAACATAACTATCCGGATCTTCTTTGTCCGGAATCAAAACCAATTGTACTTGCAGTCCTTCCTCAATGGCTAAGTCAAGTCCACGAAGAGCTGCTTTTACGCCAGCAGCATCACCATCATAAATGATGGTGAGGTTATTTGTGTATTTACGGATCAGACGTAGTTGATCAACCGTAAGGGCGGTGCCCCCAGATGCTACCACATTTTCAATCCCTGCTTGATGCATAGCGGTCACATCGGTATATCCTTCAACCAAAAAACATTCATCGTTTCTGTCGATGGTGTGACGTGCAAAGTAGGAGCCATAAAGAATCTTACTTTTTACATACAGCTCATTCTCCGGTGTATTGATGTATTTGGGACCTTTATCTGAATTTCCTATGACCCGTGCGCCAAAGCCAATGATCTTGCCGCTTTGATTGTGAATTGGGAAAATGATACGACCTCTATAATTGTCCACCAGTTCACCATCACGCTCAACACACAAACCACTTTTTTTTATCAACGCTGCTGAAAACTGATTCTTTAGTGCCTCTTTCGCAAATGCATCTTTGGTTGCAGGTGAATAACCCAATTGAAACTTTTCAATGGTTTCGTCTTTGAATCCCCGTTCCTTTAAATAACTGAGTGCGATGTCTATGCCTTCATCCGACTCTTTCAGCTGGGTGGCAAAATATTTTGAAGCAAACTGGTTAAGAATATGGAGACTATCCGCGAGCTGTTGTTGTTCTCTGTATTCAGGACTTGTTTCTGTTTCGATGACCTCAATGTTGTAGCGCTGTGCAAGCCATCTGAGGGCTTCCACATACGAATACTTCTCATGGTCCATTACAAATCCAATGGCATTTCCGCTTTTTCCGCACCCAAAGCATTTATAAATCTCCTTACTGGGTGAAACCGTGAATGAGGGAGTTTTTTCGTTGTGAAAGGGGCAGTTGCCGATATAATTGGATCCTCTTCGCTTTAGTTTAACAAACGATCCGACGATATCGATGATATCAATTTTTGATTGAATTTCTTGTATGGTTTGCTGTGCAATCACCGGTGCGTATTGAACCGGTGAAATTAATAGAAAAAGACTTCATCGACAAAAACCCAGGCTTTCTGGCCTTTTCCGCCATGCCAGGAAGGGAGCGAAGGAAGGTTGACCGCCTCTATTTCAATATAGGCATAGTTTCCTTTTCGAACGGGCACTTGGTAAGGAATTACTGCATTGGATCGATAGCCTGTTGGCATTGGGGGTTCAATGGATCCTATGGTGCTCAGTGCATTGGGCGATGAACCGCCTTTTATGATTATCCGGGCAGGAGGGAAAACATAGGCCCCAGTATTGTCTGCTGCACTCACGACAACAGTTGAGATCAGTGGTGCCTCGTTCGAATAAAAGCCCGCTTTAAACGTTTCTTCTCGATAGCCCAACCAATTCATATTAAGGATTTCAGGAAAGCCTTTTTTCAAATCCAACAATAGGCGTTTATCGCTCTTGCGGTACCGCTCATTTGGCAGATGGATGAGGCGAACCGAATCGATCTTCAACCCTTTCTGAAAATACGTAAAATCGGAAGGCTCACTGTTTAGCCAGCCATCATTGAATGCAATAGAAATAATGCGCGTAATGGGGCCTGGCACAATTGGCTTTGTATATAATATACCATTGATGGAATCGGGACGAGAACCATCTAACGTATATCGAATGGCAGCGCCTGGAAGGGGATGACGCAATTCAATTCGTTCCTGTGCTGCGATGATGGTGCGATCTGTATTGATGGGACGGGGAGGAGTCAGTTTCAATAATTCTGACTTGTCTGGAACGTAACCTAACTCAAAAGTTACAGAAGGAAGTTGTTGCTGAAGAAATGAAATATCAGTTGCGCTAACGTTTGAATTCCATAAGAAGACTTTTTTGATAGAGCTTCCTTTTAGCTCCAATAGCGATGACTTGCTTACTTGTGTGCCCGTGAGCGAGACCAGCTCAAGGTGCTTGTTTGCAAGTAGTTTTGATAATGATTTCCCTGTGACTGAAGTGTTATTGAGGTACAATTTTTCTAAATGATCGTACTCTTTGATCAAATCAAAAATTTCATCACCACACGGCATTCCTGTTAAATTCAATTCAACAATTTGATCTGAAAGAGGGGCACATTCTTGAAGCAAGGAAAGCGTGAAATTTTCTTTTAGAAAAAATCGCACACTTAAGGCAGGTGAATTAGCGGCGAGCGGGAGAATTCTTCTGAAGGGATTGTTGAGTTGTTCGATAGTTGTGTTGCTAGCTGCTTTAAAATCGTATTTTTTTTCTGTTTTCGAATCAGTTTCAGAACTCGCTAATTGTGAAACCGTTTGCAAGAGTGAATCGTCACGTTTCAGGCTTCCAAATTTAATCGTAGCACTTGCCCCTCTGCTTACCCAAGCGTGAAGGATCAACAATTCTTCATTCGTTAATTGGGGTTTACCACTTGGCGGCATGTGTTTCTCGTCTTCTAACTCCAATTCAATTCGCTTGATCAATTCGCTGGTCAAGGGATTATCGGAGTCAATAGCGGAACCTGATTTTCCTCCCGTTTTCAGAGTGGCGTACTGGCTCAGGTCCAATCCTCCTTTCTTCTTGTTGGGATTATGACAGGAGATACATTTTGTGTTCAAAATGGGTTGTATGCCCCCTGTCCATATTGCAATACTATCTTCCGCAATAAAAGGGAGTGGATTATCTTTTTCTTTTACAGTGAAGGAAAGAAAATCCTTGCCATGGGTGAGCGAACCTCCTTGATGTGATCCAATCATCAGCGCTGCTATTTGCAGCACTAAAATTAAATTCCATATAATAGGACGTAAGTCAAACTGGCTACGAAGAAAAACCAAAAGCAACAGCGAGATAGTGAGGCCTAAACTCCACCATGTATGTTGAGTCAGTAATTCTTGATCGTATTCACTGCC
>JAFMES010000213.1 GCA_017856605.1 Chitinophagaceae bacterium | reverse complement strand
CCCAAATGGTAGCTGAGGAATCAAACACTCATGAAAAGTTTGAATACATCGACCATGACGTAATATTCACAGAGCCTTTTCAATTATCAACTGAGAAGTTTGAAAGCCTTGTAAAAGAACAATTTCAAAATGCATAATATGAATACATACACTCCTCAATTCCGCGCAGCGGTAGAATCTGTGGCCGAAGAGATTGGCCTACTTAATGCAACCAACTATCGCCATGAGAAGAATGGAACCATTGCATATATTGATCCAGTAACAACCGCCGTGTACACACTACACACAAATGGGTACATTCGTCGAACTCACCGCCAGGCAATGTGGTACAATGGAAGTATGCAAAATGTAACATACCAACTTAACCGTACTCGTAAGGTTAGTAAACCGTTTGCGTATGGTGATAAAACCGGTTTTGTCAAATGTACTGAACGTATTATGGCTACACCGTTAGAACAACTTGCATTGTTAACCACTTCTGTTATTTCTTATCGTAAGTACAATGGGAACTAATTACTATCGCATACCTCTTGCCTCTGAGATGGAGGAGAGAAAAGCCCATCTTATGAAAAGGGTGGCTGATATGGAAATGACACCGGAAAACATTGAACGAGAATTCAATACTATTCCTACGCATGACTCTGACTATTCTTGGGAGTATGATAATCCGTGGTCCGAGTTTACGGATGGAGTTAGAATTCATTTAGGTAAAAGATCGGCTGGTTGGAAATTCTGCTGGAACTTTCATAATAACCGCTACTATCATGATAAGGAATCTCTTCTGGCATTCATTCGCACAGGCCGTGTCGTTAATGAATATGGTGAAACGATTACTGCTCATGAATTTATTCAAATGGCATTGGAATGGGGTGAACCTAACGGTTGGATTCTTAATGAAGAATATGAAAGAGAGCAACGAAAAAATGGACATCAAACATGGGGGCCTAAGTACTATGATATGATCATAGATGGTCTTCGTGTATCAACATCAACTGAATTTTCTTAAACTTAAAACTAAATCATAAATCATGGGACTAGACATGTACCTTACCAAAAAGCATTATGTTCAGAAATGGGATCATCATGCTGAAGACAAACGATTTGATGTAACCGTTACCAGAGGTGGGAAAGAATACCCACACATTAACAAAGACAAAGTTACTTACATTCTTGAAGAAGCTGCATATTGGCGAAAGGCTAATGCAATTCATGGATGGTTCGTTAATAATGTACAAGAAGGTGTTGATGAGTGCCAAGAAAGCTGGGTAACTATTGATAAGGTTAAGGAGCTTACTGAAATATGCAAGAAGGTTATTAATGATAACTCATTAGCCGAGGAGCTTTTACCAGCAACACCAGGTTTCTTCTTTGGAGGTTATGATTATGATGAATGGTACTTTGGAGATTTACAACGTACCATTGATATGTTGGAGCCAATTCTTGCCGATGCCGATGAAGATGGCAATTTACCGTATGATCTCTATTATCAATCTTCATGGTAATCTTTCAAAATAGCAAAATACTTGTTATATTTTTATAAATTAATCAAAAATGAAATTCTCGGATATCATCTTCAAACCTCACCCATATGCCGGGTGGAAGTCTAGGACCTTTTTCCCTAACGGATTTGAACTTTCTGTTGTGGCTGGAGAATCAATGTACTGCTCACCTAGGAAAAATTTGGAATCACCTTATGATTATGAATGTTATGAAATAGCAGTATTTGACTCTGACGGTGAATTCTGTACAAAACAATTTCTCGGAGATGGTTATGCTGATGATGTACTAGGATGGCAGACTCGAGAGGAAATTGAATCTCTTATGAAAACAATCTCTGAACATGTCTAAACAATATAGATATCGCATTAACCACATTTATCCACCTGCATTTGCGGTAGTAAATGGTCAGCGGTATCTTTTTCCTGGATGGATTCCCGTCGAGGATGATGTTACGTTCGAAGATGTTGAACATATTAATCCTTATGCAAATCTAAGAAAGGAAACGTTTCAGGTCAAAGGATCATCTGGAAACTCATACACGGTCACACGGCGAGAAAATACTTTCACATGCGACTGTCCTGCTGGTAAATTTCGTGGCCAATGCAAACACATAAATCTCATCAAAGAACAACAACAATAATATGATATATAAACCAAAAGTATCATGTTATGTTGTTAAAAGTAGGATCATCAGGGGATGATGTAAAAAAGCTCCAATCTAAATTAGGACTTACTGCTGATGGTGCATTTGGACCTAAAACCGCAGAAGCCGTTAAATCATGGCAATTGAAAAATGGTTTAACTCCAGATGGTATCGTTGGTGATGCTACATGGAATAAACTTTTTTCTACTGAAACCGTCAGTACACCCGCCCCAAAGGTTGAAGGATTAAATCTCGCAGGACTTAAAGGACATGTCCCTGATTCTGTTATTGCGCAAATCCCAGATACCGCTGCCAAGTTTAACATTACAACAAATTTAAGATTGGCCCATTTCCTAGCACAATGTGGTCATGAATCTGGTGGATTTAAGGCAGTATCTGAAAATCTAAACTATTCAGCAGACGGACTTAAAAAAATATTTCCAAAGTATTTTCCTGGAAATCTTGCAGAATCTTATGCTCGTCAACCTGAAAAAATTGCATCTCGTGTTTATGGTGGAAGAATGGGTAATGGCGACGAATCAACCAAAGAAGGTTTCAAATTCCGCGGTCGTGGTTATATTCAATTAACTGGAAAATCAAACTATACAAACTTTGCCAAATTTATTGGTGAAGATACTGTAGTTAATCCAGATCTTGTTGCAACTAAATATCCTTTAGCTTCAGCTGCATTCTTTTTTGATTCAAATAAACTTTGGGCAATTTGTGATAGAGGTGCCGATGATGCTACTGTTACGGCAGTGACAAAAAGAGTAAACGGAGGAACAATTGGTCTTGCTGATAGAATTAAACATTTTAAAGAATTCTATTCTGCTTTATCTAAGTAATTCTCTAAAAAAATAAAAATTATGTATGAAAAAGTTTTTACGCGATTTATTCGATGACAATAATACAATTAACGAAAAAAGCGTTGTAGGATTTCTTGCATTTTTAATGATGATTAGTTTTGCAGTAGCAGATATTGTTACCGGAACACTAGGTAAAGATTTAGTAATCAATGAATTCATCTTTAATTCATTCCTATGGTTAGTATTAGGGTCTTTTGGAATTGCATCTGTAGATAAATGGATTAACAAGTCAAAAGGAACCGACGATGAGGTTTCTGAATAAAAATAAAAAATAAAATGGCAACAAGAAAAACGGTAGCTGAGACGGCAGCTGGGGCAATTAAGCCACCGATAACCTTCAAAGAATTTAGTAAAGATCCTGTTAAAGGATTAATGTTTATTTGCATTGTAGCTGTAGGATATCTTTATGTA
>JAFMES010000212.1 GCA_017856605.1 Chitinophagaceae bacterium | reverse complement strand
TAATAATATTCCTGGTGCAGTTGGTGGAGGCAATAGAAAGAAGCAATGGAGGTTTTTGGGATTGCCCTATAGAAACCCAACTCTCCTTAGCGAACTCAGTGGAATCAACTTTAGTGTAACTACACCAACGATGATGCAGTTTTTTGAGTTCTCTAATGGCGTAGGCACCGCGGGTACATACGGAAATACCGGACCCCGCAGCAATGGTTATCAAACATACACTGCTCTAACCAATAGCATTGAGTCGTTAAATGGTTTTGTAGCATGGATATACGATGGAGCGACTGCTACAGGAACACTTTCTTCATCTCAAACACTCGTGAGTTCTGGAGAATTATTTGAAGACGGTCTTCCTGTTACAAAGGGTCCTTTGAGTTATCTTGATGTTTTAACAAGAGTTAATCCTGCTCAAGACTTAGGTTGGAACCTGGTATCTAATCCTTTTGCTGCTCCGATCGCAATAAACGATGCAGTTAACGTATCATTTAATCGATTAAATCCAGTAATCTACAGATGGAATCCCCAGGCAGAGAATTGGACAACCTATAATCGTACAACAAACGCTGGAACTGGTGGCGCGAATAACATCGTTGAGTCTGGAGCTTCATTCTTTGTTCAGGCCATAGCTGCCAACCCAACTGCAACTCCTGCGATAACTGGAAATGCACAAATTGTTTTCAATCAAAATGCAAAGCGTCCTGACGCTTCAAATTTTGGATTCTTCCAGTTCAAAAAGAATAACACACAACTTGGGTTAGCGCAGTCTGTTGTTGGTGGTTCAAATGAATCAGAACAATTGCCAACAGGGATTCGCATTAAAGCAAGCGGTCCTGGTAATCCCATTCCAGGAGATGCGTTACTAGCGCTTTCTATTCAGGATGCTACTGCATCATTTGATAATCAATACGATGCTTTTGCATTCGGAAGAAGCTCTGGAGCTGCTGTAGCTATTCGTGGTAATGACAAGAGTTATTTTGCAATACAAGCTGATAAGCCAATTGCCGAGGCTGGTAAAGAAAAGCGGATATATCCTCTTGCCTTTACTGCCCCTTCATTGGGTGCTGCAAAGCTTGAGTTGGAATTGGAAGGAACCTGGAATAGCTTGAATAAAGTATACTTGGTGGATAAGAAAGAAGGTAAGACCATTCCAATGACTGGAAATAAACTTACCTACAACTTTACCTTGACTTCTTTGAACGAGGAAGGAAGATTTGAGTTGGCTTTCAACACACTGAGTGCATTCGAAAAATCTGGTTCTACTACTGTAGATGTTAGGGTCATGAATAACCCTGTTCAAAACGACGTTGTCGACGCCTTGATAACTCACCCATCTGCTAAGCCAAAGAGCTTCAGCATTGTGAATGGTACAGGTGCTACGTTGAATAAGGGAGCTATTCCTGACGACAACTCCTTACAACACCGTTTGAACTTCGGTAAGTCAAATGCTAACGGGGTATTCTACCTCAAGGTTGACTTCGAGAACGGAGACAGCAAAACCGTGAAGTTCATTAAACTCTAACATCAGAAAAAACAGAAACAATGAAAACGAATTCACTACATAAAATCCTTTTTTCACTGGCACTGTTCCTGACTGTTGGACTTACTTCAGTTGCTCAGGACGACGTGCTCTTCATTGAAGAAAGCGAATTCTCAGAATTAGATTTCTCTTCGGGCGCTGCTGGCGACCTGCAACAAGCGTTCAACGACCTTTCAGCGGCCGTTGAAAATGGACCAAATCCCGGTGATCCTCCCGCCATTCCGGTGGACGGTGGATTGGGCATCCTTCTGGCTGCCGGTCTGGGTTATGGTGCTAAGCGCTTGAGAAAGAAAAAATAACAAGCATCCGCTTGGATCATGGTGGGTAAGTGGTTGGATGGACTGAATAAGACGCTGGCTGACTTCCCTCCGCAAATAAAGACCTTTCTCATACGATCATTCTTCTTGTTTGTCGTATGGAAAGGTCTTTATCTTTTATTTTGGTCGGAACAACGAACCCTTGATGGTCCGCTTACTTTACTGGTAGGTAAGCAATCTGTTCAACTCCTTAATCGTTTGACTGCAGATACCCAGTTCACTGCAAAACCGGTTGTGGCCATTAAACGCTTTGAAGGCGAATTCCAGGTTTCGCGTGTATCGCTCATCTCTCGGAATGGCAGACCCATCATGAATATTGCAGATGAATGCAATGGATTAGAACTGTTTGTACTCTACCTGGGATTCTTATTGGCCATGCCTGCCTCCATCAAACGCAAAATCAGTTATGCTGTTGCAGGTATGGTATTGATCCACGTTGTCAATTTAATTCGGTGTGTGGGACTGAGTTTGGTTCTGATGAATTGGGATCGGTATTTTGATATAGCTCATCACTATATTTTTAAAATAATGGTCTATTCTACCATTTTCATTCTATGGATTCTTTTTTCTAAAAAACTAAGCTTCTCTAAGCCTGCAAATGAAACTGTATAATTCTGATCGAAGTAGGTGGATAGGGGGACTGATCATCATTGTGATCGTTTACTCTCTGTTCTATTTGCTTTTTGCAGATCGCTCGTTCACCTATGATATTCCAAGGAAGGTTCGTCACATAATTAAGTTTGGTACTACCATCTTGGTATACTTTATCGGTACCTATCATTTGGGAAAGCTGAGCGACCGTTGGATGGCTCAAGTCTGGCATTTCATTCATATTAGCCTGTTAATCATCATCACCAGCATTGGGCTATACGACTGGGCTTTTGGAATGGTGGGCACCAAAACCAAGGAGATGGCAGCAACCATGCAAGAGTTTCTAATCTCACCAGTACTTTATGTAGCCATGGGCATCCTCAATAAACGATTGAGTAAAGACTTGAATGGGAATCAGTGAAAGTCGATTCGATCTATGAGCACCGTTATCATAAAAAAATTAGTATCCCTGCAAGAGGTCCAAGTTTGTGACAGCTTGTTTCGAGAATACATGCATTGGTTGATTCAAGAACTATATGCTGCACATGCGATCATTATCACTCCTGATCAGGAGGAGAGGCTGCATACTGATTTTCGTGAGGAATGGCCGAGTTTGATTGGTGAACGAGGCGGTATTTATTTAGCAACCCTTGATGAAATTCCATTAGGCGTTTGTACGTTAAAGCCTATTAGTGAGACTGAGGTTGAGTTGAAGAGATTTTATGTGAAACCGGGTAACAGGGGAAGAGGTATTGGTCGTCAATTGATTGAACTGGTTCTAACAGAAACGATCAATATGGGTTATCAAATCGTACGACTCGAGACATTTGCATTCATGGAAACGGCTCTTAAGATGTATAAGCTACATGGATTTGAACAGGTAAATGCCTTTGAGGGATACGAAGGAGCAAGTCACGGCACAGGCGGTGTTGAACTATTTATGATCAAAAGAAATTATTGACCCAGATTCATCACCTTGCTCC
>JAFMES010000211.1 GCA_017856605.1 Chitinophagaceae bacterium | reverse complement strand
AATCCCACATGTAGACGGATCCATCAAAAAGAGTCATCAGCATAGACGACCACTGATTGGCTGCTAGTTCAGTATCCCATTCTTCTACATATACCATGGGCTCAATCTCGATCTGCTTTTTACCAGATCCTATTTTGAGTCCCGGTTTCATCTTCCCTTTTCCAATCTGCATTTGTTGCAGATGTGCTGTAGTAAACGATTTTCCGGACTTCAGTAAAAACAAAGGGGTGCGGTGACCGTTGTCGCTGAATATTTTTGTAAGCTTGGGATAGATGTACTCATCGATCAGCTGAGTAGTTTCAGCTGGCAATCCTTCTTCTTCAGAATAAATGATGTTTTCCCAGATTCCGGAGAAAGGGGAATTGCGACTCACATATTTATCGATTTCGGAGCGTTGCAGTTTTCGAACGGCAGCAAGCAACACACTGTCTTCGGGCGAGAGTTCTGCTGTTGCGATGTATTTGCTTAAATCAATTTGTTGCACTTTCCCCACAAACGAGAAAGCATCTTCGTCAAATTCTCCAACAACCAACTCCGTAATGAATCCCGGGTATTTCCCAGGCGTTTCTACCAATACCATTCCCAAACGCTGCGACGCTAAAACAGTAGCTTCTACTTCAGCAGGCTGTTCGACTTTTTTCTCCTCTTTTTTCCAAGCCGGGACTTTCTCCTCAGGTACAGTCGTCACCCGTTTTACCGTTGGATCCAAGACCCGGAGAAATGGCTTTCCATCTTTATACGAAAATTCAAATTTTTTCTCCCAATCAGCATCATTCATGCTGTAGCCATAAATTCCTAACAGTTTATTTTTTTCTTTATCCCAATTGCGAATGCTATCAAAATAATGCGATCCATATGCATTCAGCAATTGCAGCAATAACATGGTCTTGTGCAAGCAAATGGGATGATGCACTTCCGTACA
Source organism: Chitinophagaceae bacterium (assembly GCA_017856605.1). Taxonomy (GTDB): domain Bacteria; phylum Bacteroidota; class Bacteroidia; order Chitinophagales; family Chitinophagaceae; genus Pollutibacter. The sequence continues at coordinate 2,507 of JAFMES010000211.1, read as the reverse complement.
CTTGCAGGAACTATCAAAATTTCTTTCCTCGTTTCGTTGCAGAACCAATGCAAAAGTTTCACCGTTCAGTTCCAGCTTTCCTTCAACGCGCTCATCTTTTGCACTGGTGATGGAAACTTTATTTGTCCGCAACAGCACTTCTGCTTTTTCGCAAACCTCAGGTGTAGCAAGCAAACGGATCGTTTTCAGATCAATCTGCTTCATTTTAATCACCGTATGTTTTTGATCATAGCGAATCGCATCTCCGCCGATCATATTTCGGTCTACCAGATCTTGAAGCTGAAGCAGAGCAGCCGCTTCGTGTCGACAGATATCGCCAAGGTTATAGGGACATGTACAGCGCAGAGATAATGCACGCGGATCTTTGTATTTCTGAACGTGTACTTTGTAGAAGGTAGCATAGTTATCGTCCTTTACACGAAAGGTTACGGATCCCATCAACTCATCGTGCTCAACGAATTCCACGTATCCAATGGCATGGATTTTTTTTCCTCTGCGAATGACCTCATCTGTACCGTTATTATAGACAAATTTCAAGAGATGAGATAGGGACATGGGGCGCTTTGGGTTAATCTGCGAAATTAACCGAAAAGCATTGAAAAGTCAACTGAAATTCAATGTGAGTCGCGCGTAACCCTGCTACCGGAGCAGCCTTTCAGGAATTCCATGTCCGCCCCAAGGTGTGCCTGTTGAACCTGCTCCTGATAAAGTTTAACATATCCGCGGGTTGCCACAGGATGTGAGGGCTTCCAATTGGATTTTCGAGCTTCGATTTCTTTTTCGTCAACCAACAAATTAAGGGTACGGTTATGCACATCCAGTGCTATCAAATCGCCGTCCTTTATAATGGCAAACGTACTGCCAGTGGCCGCTTCCGGAGAAACGTGCAGCACGACAGTCCCAAATCCGGTTCCACTCATGCGTCCATCTGAGATGCGAACCATATCTGCTACACCTTTTTCCAATAATTTTTTGGGGATACCCATGTTTCCGACTTCAGGCATGCCGGGATAACCAATGGGACCAACATTCTTGAGTACCATGACAGAGGTCTCATCGATTGGTAAGTTGGGATCATCTACGCGTGCGTGATAATCTTCTATGTTTTCGAAAACGATAGCGCGACCAGTGTGACGCATTAAATGGGGACTGGCTGCGCTCGGTTTGATTACTGCACCATGCTCGCATAAATTTCCAAAAAGAACGGCTAACCCGGTTTCGGTTTTAAAAGGCCGATCAAGATCTGCAATCACATCATCATCGTATGAACGAACCGCAGTATAATTTTCTTCGACTGTTTTACCATTCGCAGTTCGAATCTTGGTATGAAGTTTAGTTCCCAGCGCCTTCATCACTACTGGCAAGCCTCCGGCATAATAGAAATCTTCCATAAAGTATTTTCCAGAGGGCTGAAGATTCGCAAGCAAAGGGATCCCTTTGGATTGGGTATGAAAATCTTCCAGCGTCAGATCCAATCCCACTCTTCCAGCAATGGCAAGTAGATGAAGCACAAAATTTGTTGAACCTCCAATTGCTGCATTAACACGAATTGCATTTTCAAATGCTTCACGGGTGAGGATATCCGATGGTTTAAGATCTTCTTTCACCATTTGTACGATCCGTTCACCGGAGTAACGGGCCAGTACTTTACGTCGACTATCTGCTGCAGGAATTGCAGCATTAGTGGGAAGTGTAAGTCCCAGCGACTCCACCATACATGCCATGGTAGAAGCCGTTCCCATTACTGCACAATGGCCAGCACTGCGACACATACAGGCTTCGGCTACAGTCAGTTGTTCTTGCGACATTTCTCCACTGCGCACTGCATCATTGAAACGCCAGATATCAGAAGTACCGATGCTTTTCCCTTCATAGCGACCGGTCAGCATAGGTCCCCCAGAAACCACTATCGTTGGAATATTCACACTGCACGCCCCCATCACCAGTGATGGCGTTGTTTTGTCGCACCCACACAACAAAACCACTCCGTCCATTGGATTGGCGCGAATGGATTCCTCCACATCCATGCTCGCCAAATTTCGATAGAGCATTGCCGTGGGCTTGATCAAGGTTTCACCAAGCGACATCACCGGAAATTCTACAGGAAAGCCACCGGCAGCAATTATTCCTTTTTTAACAGCTTCTGCCAGTTCGCGAAAATGTCCATTACAAGGAGTAAGCTCACTCCACGTATTACAAATTCCTATAACGGGTTTCCCCCGAAATTCCTCATCCGGAATCCCTTGATTCTTCATCCATGCACGGTAGATGAATCCGTCTTTACCCGTGCGTCCAAACCAGCCTTGACTGCGTAATTCATGTGCTGCCATGCAGATATCTGTTTACTACAATATACGAAGCAAGAAGATTACACCACTTTTTTTTGAAATATTTCCACTATATTAAATTGTTGGAGTCATATGATCCGGAATGCTACCCCCATATTATTGTTACTATTGCTCTCGTTTTTTTCGCGTGCAAATGATAGCATTATTATAGGTAACAGA
>JAFMES010000210.1 GCA_017856605.1 Chitinophagaceae bacterium | reverse complement strand
TGGAAATCTAAAAGCAGGTCCGGTTCCTTCCGCTTCTTTCAAGGCAATGGGCGGAATAATTGCAAAGCTTGAAGATTCTGAGTTTGATGCACCTTTTGAGGTAATCAGTTATAAGGTTGGTGCATTAAGTGCAGATATTCCTGATTATGCTCCTGTTGAGAATAAAGGTCCTCGTTGGGCTGGTGCTGCTGCAACTCTTATCAATAAGTTGAAGCCTGGAGCGCTGGTAGCAATTACGGATATAACAGTAAAAGGTCCCGATGGACGCACCCGCGTTTTACCATCTGGTCTATCATATAATTTGAAATAAACGAGTCGATAAAACCACTGACATGAACATCAAATGGTCAAAACTGATTTGGACACTTGTTGCAACCACAATGGTAGTTTCTGTTGTTGATGCACAAACCAAAAAGAGGACTGTCTCTACAAAAAAGACCACCTCCAAGTCCACTCCCAAGCCGCCGGCCAATCAAACCGCTACACAGGTCCTTGATGCCAGTGCGACTGCTCAGGTTGATACCGTTAAGCCTCCTCCACCTCCACCGGTGAAGGATCCATTTGCGTTCGACTCAGTTAAGGTTTCATTGCGTTCTGATGCTGCCATTGAACGTAATCTTGTCAAGAGCAGAACTCCGTTGCCATACGAACACATTCGAGAGGACGATGCGTGGTACCGTGAGCGAGTTTGGAGAGAGATTGACATCCGGGAAAAAATGAACCTTCCCTTCCGATATAAGGCTGAAGATGATAATGGTAACCAGCGTTTCATCAGCATATTGCTAAGGGCAGTGCGTAAAGGAGATGTGACGGCATTTGATCCTAATGTGGATGATCGATTCACCACTCCTATGACTATAGCTCGGGTTGGGGAAGTAATTTCTGGAAGATGCGATTCAGTGCAGGTCATTGATTGGGCGAAAGATCCGACTGGTTCAAAAGGAATTTTTAAAGATTCTCTTGTATGCAGGGAGTTCAATCCTGATGATATTGTGAAGTTTCGCATCAAAGAAGAGTGGGTATTTGATAAGGAATCATCCAGGATGTACACCCGTATTCTGGGAATTGCACCCATCAAGACGTATGTTGACGATGCAGGAAACGTATTGGGAGAGTCGCCTATTTTCTGGATTTACTATCCAGACATTCGCCCAGTTCTTGCGTTGTACGAAGTATACAACAGTAAAAATTTTGGTGGTCGAATGAGCTGGGAAGAACTTTTTGAGAGTCGCTACTTTGCCAGCTACATTGTAAAATCTACAATTGATAATCCATATGATCTTTTCATAAAGCAGTACATCAAGGATGATATCTTGCGTTTATTGGAGGGAGACAATATCAAGACTAAGATTTTCAACTTTGAACAGGACCTCTGGTCGTATTGATTCAACGTTTAAAGTGCTCCATCACCTTTTTGGCCAGTGATGGTCCCACGACCTTTTCTAGTTCAACCTGACTTGCTTTCCCTATGTTTTTAACAGAGCGGAAATGCTGCAGCAATAACTCGGCGCTTTTTGTACCAATCCCTTTTATTTCTGTCAATTCATTTCGTGTAAGCCCCTGGCTGCGTTTTTTTCGATGAAATGTAATTCCAAAACGATGCACCTCATCCCGAATTCTTCGGATGAATTGCAGTACTTCACCTTGATACGTTAGTTTAAGTGATTGTTGATCTCCTGGGAAGAAGATTTCTTCTACGTTTTTTGCGAGACCAATGACGGCCATCTTTCCACTTAACCCTACTGCTTCAATCGCTTCCATTGCAGCAGAAAGTTGACCTTTACCTCCATCGATGATCACCAGGTCGGGCAATGGCATATTCTCTTTCAATAACCGGGCATACCTTCTCCCAACTGCCTCCTTCATGGTTGCAAAGTCATTGATGCCCTGTACGGTCTTTACATTGAAATGCCGATAGTCTTTTTTGCTTGGAATGCCATCTTTGAAACAGACCATGGCTGACACGGGGTAGGATCCTTGGAAATTTGAATTATCAAAACATTCAATATGACGGGGTAATGCGGATAAGGATAATTGTTCTTTTGTTTTCTCCAATACTACTTTTGTATTTTCTGTTGAGTTTCCTGTCTGTAGTAATTTTTTTCTTTTGATTTCCTCTGCATGATAGGATGCATTGGATAGTGCCATGTCGAGCAGTTTCTTTTTCTCTCCAGAGCGGGGCACTGTTATTTTGAAATCGTTGAATCCAAAGGGTAGTTCAAAGGGAACAATCAACTCACGGGCAGTATCGCCAAATTGAAGTTGAAATTGTACAATGGCCTGCGTAAGCAGTTCTTCTTTCGTTTCTTCCAAAGCCAATCGGTATGATCGATTAAAGGTATTTGTAATGGTGCCGTTTCGAACAGCAACAAAACTAACGATCACCTGATCTTCGCCAAGACTGAAACCGAAAACATCAAGATTGCCAAGACGAGGACTTACTACGACAGAAGTCGACTGATATTTTTTTAATGCATTGATTTTTTGTTGAATTCGATTGGCCTTTTCATATTCTAAGGTGCTAACATGTATTTCTTGTTCTTTTTTATAATGTTCAAGAATGCCTTTTAAATTTCCTTTGAGCATGTTTTTGACCTCGGCAATACCCCGATCGTAGTCGTCTGCCAATTGTTTACCCACACAGGGCGCTTTGCAGTTTCCTAAATGATATTCCAGGCAGACTTTGAACTTGCCTTTTGAAATGTTGCTCTCCGTGAGCGAGAGTGAGCACGTTCTAAGCGGGATATATTGCTTAATGAATGAAAGCAGTTCTCTCACCCGTGCCACAGAGGTGAATGGACCGAGATACGTAGAACCATCATTGATTTTTCTTCTGGTTAGAAAAACTCGTGGGTAGGGTTCTTTTTTTATGACGATGAATGGAAACGTCTTATCGTCTTTTAATTCAATATTGTATTTGGGTTGAAATTCCTTGATCAGTGAGTTTTCCAATAGCAATGCATCGTGTTCCGAACGGACAATCGTGAAATCAATCCGATCAATTCTACGAACCATCTCCATGGTCTTATAGGAGTGCATGCTTTTTGTAAAGTAAGAAGCTACCCGCTTTTTCAGGTTTTTAGCCTTGCCGATGTACAGCAGACTTCCCTTTGAATCAAAATACTTGTAAATCCCCGGTGAAGCAGGAAGAGAATGCTGAATGTTTATATAGGCCTGGTGTATCATTTAATTACCTACTCCCCACGTATACTGATCGGTCCTGGTTTTTATTTTTCCTTCTGCATCCGTTTGAATGGAAGTAATTTTCCATTCCTTGCCCGGAGTCCAGAGCATCTTTCTTTTAATTTCAACTGCCGGAGTGATTTCAGTTCTTTCGGCGTAGATGCGTTTTACCCGTGAACTCCTGGCATTCACATAAATGTCTATATTTTTCAATGCCTGCTCGGAAGTCTGTGCAACATAACTCAAGG
>JAFMES010000209.1 GCA_017856605.1 Chitinophagaceae bacterium | reverse complement strand
GCTCCATTGCTTACAATTCAAGGCAACCGTGTTTTGATTGAAGTTTCATTTATTGAACCTCCGCATCGATTGCACGATGTCATCTTTGAATTATTTGTAAAAGGGTATGAGCCAGTGTTTGCTCACCCGGAACGCTACTCGTTTTATTTCAGAGATCGTTCCGCGCTCAAACGATTGAAAGATATGGGCTGTCTGATGCAATGCAACTTGCTTTCTTTTGGAGGATATTATGGGAAGTCGGTTAAGGAATTTGCTCAATGGATTGCTGAACAGGGTTGGGTGAATATGCTAGGTACCGATCTGCATCACCAGCGGCATTTGGAAGGCCTGCAGAAATTATCCTTCAGCAAGGGTCTCCAGCGTGCCTTAGCTACTGTTTCTCAATAATTTTTAAAACTTATTATTTGTAAAAGGTCCCATTTTGGGACCTTTTTGTTTATGGATATTCCCCCTATTCCGGTATTTATTAAACAAATGTCAAACTCCTGTGTTAAAATGCTTCCACATCGTACTTTTGTGCCGTTCTAATGCTCCCCGGATCTTACAAGGTCTATCTCGTCGGTAGACTGCGTACAACAATTATCTAAAACCCGTGTTATAGCTACATGAACGCATTCACCATTAAAGATCTGGAAAACCTAACGGGCATCAAAGCTCACACCATCCGCATATGGGAACAGCGTTACGGTTTCTTAAAACCTCAGCGTACCGATACAAATATTCGTTACTACAACAATGAGGAGCTAAAGAAAATCTTAAACATATCTCTGCTGAACAAGTATGGCTTTAAGATCTCGCACATCGATCGCATGAACGATGATGAGGTGAAGGCCAAGATCCTAAGCATTGCCAACGTGCAGGCTCAGCAGGAGCGTGTTGTGAATACGTTGATCCAGGCAATGGTTGATATGAGTCTCGAGGATTTTGAAGGGACACTCGACGAAAGCATTCGTGCGAAAGGAATTGAGAAGACGATTCATCAAGTGATCTTCCCCTTCATGGAGCGAATTGGTGTGTTGTGGATTACCGGTCACATCAATCCTGCACAGGAGCACCTTGTTTCCAACATCATTCGTCAGAAACTCATCGTGGGAACCGAAGAGGTTAATCCCATGTTCCAACTGAAGCGTTCCGGTCTTCTGTTTTTGCCGGAAGGAGAATTCCATGAGTTGGGATTACTCTTCATACAATACCTGCTTAAGAGCAGAGGTCTCCGCGTATACTATCTCGGAGCAAATGTCCCCTTGGAAGACGTGGAGTATGTGGTGAAATACAAGAATCCGGACTTCATCTATACGCACTTGACTTCTGTTTCAAGCGTGTTCAGCTTTGATAAATTCATCCACCAATCCCTTAAACGTTTTGGTTCTGTACCATTGATCATTTCAGGACGACTTGCAGCTACCTACGAGAAGAAAATTCCCCCTCAAATTCACTTCAAACGCTCCCTTCAAGAAGTAACAGAGTTCATTACCAGCTTAGTTTAAGCCATCAATTGGCTATTTAGAAGGCTGATTTTCAATCATTTATTGATGTTTAATAAAAAATAAAAAAAATTAAACAAAAAAACGTGTGCGAATGCCAGGTTTGTTTAAATTTGAAAAGTAAAAATTAAACAAAATCATGTCGACACAAGAATTCAATCAGCTCCTCCTGCAGAATACAGAATACCTCAAGCCATTTGCGGTAACACTGACTAAGGACAGCGAAAGTGCGAAGGATCTTTTGCAGGAAACAATGTTCCGTGCATTGTCGAACAAAGAAAAATACAGTGTAGGCACCAACATCAAAGCTTGGCTCTACACCATCATGCGCAATATTTTTATCAATAACTATCGCCGCAGGTCAAAGCAAAACACCATTTTCGATAGCACCCCTAATGATTATTTTCTTGACCACAACCAATCTGCTGTACCCAATTCTGCAGAAGCTAACATTGGTATGAAGAATGTTATGAAAGCATTGCATGATTTGCCAAGCATCTTCAAACAACCCTTCATGTTGTATTTCGAAGGATACAAATACCATGAAATTGCAGACATGTTGAATGAGCCATTGGGTACCATAAAAAGTAGGATCCATTTTGCTCGACGTCTGCTAAAGGATCAGATTACCAAGTTTTGATTATCTTCCCTACGTGCTCCCCCGAAAAGCCATTGTAATTGGTAGTGGGTTTGCAGGACTATCTGCCGCTACTTTCCTTTCCCATAACGGTTGGGATGTACAGGTATTTGAAAAACACGATCAGCCTGGAGGTAGATGCAGGCATTTCAAAAAAGATGGATTCACCTTCGATATGGGTCCCAGTTGGTACTGGATGCCCGATGTATTTGAACATTTTTTTGCTTCGTTTGGGAAAAAGGTAGAGGACTATTACACGTTAAAGCGACTCGATCCTTCTTATCGCATTTATTGGTCAGACGATAAGATGGATGTGCCTGCTGATTATGAAGCACTCCAACTTCTTTTTGAATCACTTGAACCTGGAGCTGGTAAGCAGTTGGATCAATTCATGTCCGAAGCGGAATACAAATACCGCGTTGGCATCAATAAATTGGTTTTCAAACCCGGTCAGTCCCTTCTTGAACTCATTGATGGTGAATTGATCAGTGGATTATTCAAGTTGGATGTGTTCAAGGATATTCAATCCCACATCGCCCGTTTCTTTAAACATCCTAAGATTCGGCAAATGATGGAATTTCCAGTATTGTTCTTGGGGGCACTTCCTGAGCATACGCCAGCGCTCTACAGTCTCATGAACTATGCTGATATTAAACTGGGCACCTGGTTTCCTGAGGGGGGTATGTATAAGATAGTTGAAGGAATGCATCGTTTAGCAATTGAAAAAGGCGTACGCTTCAATTTCAATAGCAATGTAACATCCATTGAAGTTGTTGACGGTACAGCTAAAGGCATTCGATTGGAAAATGGAGTGCATGTGGAAGCCGATGCGGTTATTGGTGCGGCCGATTACCATTTCATCGAAACAAAATTATTGGACAAGGCTCATCGTTCTTATTCCGATCGCTATTGGGATAAGCGCGTGATGGCTCCGGGTTGTTTGATTTATTATGTTGGTATCAATACCCGCATTCCAGATCTTCAACACCATAGCTTATTTTTTGATGTCCCTTTCACTGATCATGCAAAACAGATCTATGCAGATCCGTCATGGCCAGAGGCTCCTCTCTTTTATTTAAGTGCAACATCCGTTACCGATAGTAGTCAAGCACCCGAAGGATCTGAAAATTTATTTTTTCTTATTCCAATTGCTGCCGGATTGAATGGAGATACTGAATCGGTTCGGGATCATTATTTTAATTTGTTGTGCGACCGTTTGCAAGGGAGAACAGGGGTTGATATACGAAATCACGTTGTGGTGAAACGTTCCTATTCCTTTAGCGACTTTGTTGGTGATTACAATGCATTCAAAGGAAACGCCTATGGTCTTGCCAATACG
>JAFMES010000208.1 GCA_017856605.1 Chitinophagaceae bacterium | reverse complement strand
AGCGTACCAGCTACTTTCTTCATGGATTTGATCTGAGCGTTACCACCAACACGACTTACCGAAATACCCACGTTGATTGCAGGACGAATACCCGCATTGAACAAGTTAGACTCCAAGAAGATCTGGCCGTCAGTGATGGAAATTACATTGGTTGGGATATACGCAGATACGTCGCCTGCCTGTGTTTCAATGATAGGCAAAGCAGTCAAAGATCCGCCTCCCTTCACCAAGTGCTTGATGCTTGGCGGAAGATCGTTCATGTTTCTAGCTACTTCATCTTTGCTGATCACTTTTGCAGCTCTTTCGAGCAAACGGCTATGGAGATAGAATACGTCACCAGGATAAGCTTCGCGACCAGGAGGACGACGAAGCAGAAGTGATACTTCACGATAAGCAACCGCTTGCTTGGAAAGATCATCGTAAACGATCAATGCAGCATTTCCTGTATCACGAAGGAATTCTCCAATTGCCGCACCAGCAAAAGGTGCATAGAACTGAAGTGGTGCAGGATCAGCTGCAGGAGCAGCCACGATAACCGTATAATCCATTGCGCCGTTATCTTCCAATGTCTTCATTACCCCTGCAATGGTGGATGCCTTCTGGCCAATCGCAACGTAAATACAATATACTGGTTTACCCGCCTTATAGAATTCTTTCTGATTGATGATGGTGTCAATTGCGATTGCAGTCTTACCTGTTTGACGATCACCGATGATCAATTCACGCTGACCGCGTCCGATGGGAATCATGGCATCAATGGCCTTCAAACCTGTTTGCAGAGGTTCTTTAACCGGCTCACGGTAAATTACCCCTGGTGCCTTACGCTCAAGAGGCATTTCGTACAATTCACCCGCTATAGGTCCTTTGCCATCAATGGGTTCACCGAGGGTATTGATTACACGACCAATTACACCCATACCCGCTTTGATGGAGGCAATCACTCCCGTGCGCTTTACTGTAGATCCTTCTTTGATGTCTTTTCCCTCACCCATCAATACCACACCCACGTTGTCTTCTTCGAGGTTCAGTGCAATGGCTCTAACGCCATTTTCGAACTCAACGAGCTCACCCGATTTTACATTATTCAATCCGTAAACACGGGCAATACCATCGCCCACTTGAAGGACGGTTCCAACTTCTTCCAATTCAGCTGATGTATTAAAATTACTCAGCTGCTGGCGGAGTATCGCTGAAATTTCGTCGGGCTTAATCTCTATCATATACTAGTATTTAAAAAATGTTTAGTTAATCTAACCGATCTCGCTTACGTACATATTTTTTATGAACTGACGCTTGATGTGCTGTAAGTCGTGGCGAATGCTGGCATCAAAAAGCTTATCATCAACCTGCACAACCAAACCGCCAAGAATGGACGGATCTACTTTTTCCTTCAATTCGATGCTCTTTCCCTTGAGCATTGAATTTTCTTCCAGCTTTTTAATTATAGCGGAACGTACTTCATCTGTAACTGCTACTGCTGTAGTTACTTCTACCACTTTAATGCCTTTGTTCAATCGATACATATCAAGGAAAGCATCAACAATATTATTGATCACTACCGCTCTTCCCTTGTGAAAAATCAGGCGAAAAAACGACTGCGTGAGGGGTTGTATGTGCTTGGAAAAAACGGCATCAAACAGCTGATTTTTTTTGTCTCCAGAAACAACCGGAGAAGCCAGCAACATACTAAGTTGTGCATGATGAGCCGCTCGAATGACCATGAGGTCATTTTTCACCTCCTCTAACTTCTTTGTTTCAAGAGCCAGGTCGAAGAGTGCCTTCGCATACCGTTTAGCAACTTTGGACTGACGCATGGGGTCTATTGTTTTCCAAACTGATGAAGCTCACCAGCCATTTCTTTAATGTATCGTTCTTGCTCTGTCTTGTTATCCAGTTGTTTGCGGATCACTTTTTCTGCCACTTCAATGACCATGTTCCCAATCTGGTTTTTCACGTCAGTAAGCGCAGCCATTTTCTGACTATGAATAGCAGATTGCGCATCCGCAATGATTTTTGCTGCTTCAGCTTTAGCCTGTTCTTTTGCTTCACTGACAATCTTTTCTTTTGTCTCCTTGGCTTCTTTAAGCATTTGTGCCCGCTCTTCTCTGGCTTTCACCATCAGTGCCTCGTTCTCACTCTTCAGCTGGGCCATCTCTGCTTTTACTTTCTTGGCAGTATCCAAGGACTCCGCAATTCCTTTCTCTCTCTCATCAAGTGATTGCAAAATGGTTTTCCAGGCAAACTTTCTGAGGACGTAGAACACAATCGCAAATGCGATCAGCGTCCAGACCAGCAGACCGAAACCAGGTAATAAAAGATCCATAATGATGTATTATAAGGTTGTTGATTCAATGAACTGCATCCTCGGCCCTGTGCTCTGGATGCAGTTGTTCGTTTGCGCAGTACTGAATTACTTCAATACAGCGAGCAGACCCGCGATTACCGCGAAGAGGGCAACACCCTCAACGAAAGCGGCAGTCAGGATCATGTTAGCGCGAATGTCGTTAGACGCTTCCGGCTGACGGGCGATGGCTTCCACCGCACCCTTACCGATCTGTCCGATACCGATACCGGCTCCAACAGCAGCAAGTCCTGCACCGATTGCACCACCCATATGGGAGAAACCGGTTTGAACTTCGAGCATGATTGTCATGAAATCCATGATACTTGGTTTTTAATGATGAACAAAAATCAGTGGTGGTCGTCATGTCCACCTTCAAATGCCTGCCCGATGAATACAGCGGTCAGGTTGGTAAAAATGAAGGCTTGAATGAAGGCTACCAATATCTCGATCAGGTAAATAAATACTGCGAAAAGCACAGACAAGGGAGAGAATCCCCAACCTGCCACTGTATTCATTGACCCGAAAATAAAAATCAATGTTATGAAACTCAGGATGATGATGTGTCCTGCAACCATATTGGCAAACAGACGCACAATCAACGCAAAGGGCTTTGTAAATACACCCAACAATTCTACTGGAAGCATGATCAGTAATCGCACCACTACAGGCACTCCAGGATACCAGAAGATGTGTCCCCAGAAATGTTTATTGGTGCTGAACAAGATTACAAAAAACGAAATCACACCCAAAACAATTGTAAAGGCGATGTTTCCGGTCACATTCGCTGAACCAGGAAGCAATCCAAAAAGGTTGTTGATGAGAATAAAGAAAAAGACGGTAAGCAGGTAGGGCAAGTACTTCATGTACTTACCAGCAAGATTGGGTTTGGCCACTTCGTCACGAACAAATGTTATCACTGGCTCGATGGCATTCTGCCAACCTTTGGGAGCAGAGTTCACGCCTTGTCCTTTTTTATATTGATTGGCAACTCCAATCATGATCACAACCAACAAAGTGAGTGCGATCAGCATCTGAACGACATTTTTAGTTAACGAAAGATCGTATACTTTTTCTGTTGGATCCTGTGAATGAATTTTGTCGTGCTCCAACACATACCCGTTGTGCGCCTCATGTCCGTGATGAAACTTGGATGAAGAAAAAATTGAAAGTCCCTTTTTATCAGAATAAAGAATAACCGGAAGCGGA
>JAFMES010000207.1 GCA_017856605.1 Chitinophagaceae bacterium | reverse complement strand
TCTTGATTCTCTTACTAACTATATCTGCATGTTCAACCAAGAAAGATGCACCTGCTTTTAACGATGGACAGTGGGTAGATTTGACGCATTCATACGACAGCTCAACTATTTATTGGCCAAACAATCTCAATGGATTTCAGCACATCACAGATGCCGAAGGAATAACACCCACAGGATATTATTATTCTTCTTACCAAATCGCCACACCTGAACATGGCGGTACACACTTGGACGCACCCATTCACTTTTTTAAAGATGGTCTGACGGTAGATGCCATCCCGCTTTCCAGTCTCACGGGAAATGCTGTTGTGATTGATGTATCGAAAAAGGCATTAAAAAATAGGGATTACCTGATCAGTATAGAAGATGTAGAAAATTGGGAAAAGGAAAATGGACAAATTCCGATGAATACCATTGTATTGTTTCGGACTGGGTATGGAGACTTTTATCCGGATCGAGCCAAAGTATTGGGTACTACCAAAACCGGAATAGCGGCAATCCCTGAACTGCATTTTCCAGGTGTTGATCCGGCTACAACAGCCTGGTTACTCGAAAAACGCGCCATAAAAGCTTTGGGAGTTGATACGCCAAGTACAGATTATGGTCAATCCAAGGATTTTAAAACACATCAGCTACTTCATGGGAAAAATAAACCTGGATTTGAAAATCTTGCCAACCTTGATGAATTACCTCCGACAGGAGCTTATGTGGTTGCCTTGCCCATGAAGATCGGAAAAGGTAGCGGAGGACCATTACGAATAATTGCCCAAGTTCCTTCCATTAAAGATTGAACCAGTACGTAGCTTTCAGCACGAGAGCACTTCCTTTTGATCTGTAAGTATCTGCGTAGTAGTTATCTGTATATACTATGAATAAATCAGATGCTGGAGCAAACCTCCACTGAAATCGAATATTGGTGTTGATGTTATTGATCTGATTATTGTATTGAAAAAGAGCAGATAAGAAAACCGAACGAGAAAATGTAAAGTCAAATTTTGGCCCAATTAAAACTAAATCAAGACTCTTGTATGGCTGAGGGAAACGAAGCCGATTAAATGAAAAAACTGTAGATACAATTCCTAGCGGCTGTATGCGATAATTTACTTCTCCCTCCAGATTGATTCGTGTTCCATTGAAGTATTCACCTGATCGAGTTTGTAGACGAGCTGCAAGTTTTTTACGCTGATCGGTCATTAAGCTTGCAATCAAGGAATAATAAACAAATTCCTGGTTTGCCTGCAGCTTGGCTCCTCCAGTATTGGTGGGATCAAAATCTTCCGTCAACTTGGTATAATCCCTTCTGAACCGAACCATCAACTGAGTTAAATTTTTGAATGCGATATTGTACATCAGATTCAAGTCGTAATCGGTCATGCCTATTCTGGGGAAAATAGTAAAATCATAATCAAACATTGGCCCATGTCGATTGATCTTACTGTTGGATGGGTAGTACTTGAATTGCACATCACCAGCGTATCTCCAAAATCCTGATCTTCTTAAAAATCCTACTTCAGGATTAAAATTTTCTCCGATATAAAAAAGACGCTGCCGTGACTCAATGAAACGTTTATTAAAGACTAAGCTCGTTCCGAATGAAGCATTATCTTTTGGATTACCCGGATCAAACGAGCGCATAAAAAAAACTTTGCCGTTCAGAACATTACTTTTAGAGGCAATATTATAATCCACTCCCAAGACCCGATTGTAGTCATTGCTTTTACCAATTTCTTTGTTTGTAAAGATCATACCAACGGTAGACCGGTGAAATACTTTTTGCTGAAGTGCCAGTACAGTAAAGTCATTTACGGGTTGGTTGATGGAGTCGATTGCTGCTGTGCGCATTTGCATGAGCCCTAGGCGCATGTCGTCTCCAATTTTGCCGCTCAGCCTCAAGCCTGCATCAATTTTATTTTGAATGTTTTGACCCGTTGCTGGATCCCGTGTTACGCCAATCCTTCTGGAGAAAAAGGGACGATTTCCCTCAACACCAAAATTGGCAAAGAGGTCGCCATTCTCTAAAAAGAATTGCCGCTTTTCAGGGAACAGGATTTCAAATCGATCCAGATTGGTTACCTGATTATCTACTTCCACTTGGGAGAAATCTGGATTGAAAGTAAGATCGAGATTGAGTGAAGATCCTATTCCAATTTTTGCATCACCTCCAAAATTCAAACGAGATGTTGTAGAAAAGTTGTTGTTTCTATTATTGGCAACAAGGGGAGTTCGGGATAATCCAGGCGACAAATAAGGAATCAGTGAAATATTTGGTCCTTTTCTTTTGATTGGAGATTCAAATTCCAGCGGTTTTGAAAATGCCAAGGAAATCATGGCATATTGATTCGGAATCCTAGCCCATCCAGAGCGTTCACCATTGTGACTGTCAATTCGATAGAAGTTAATCAGCCATGTTGATGATCCATTCCTAAATCGTATGGTGTTGAGTGGAATGGCCATTTCCATTGTCCAATAATCTTCATGGATCTTGGATTCACTGTACCATTTATTGTCCCACGATAAACTCAGGTCTTCACTTACCACACCACCATTTACCACCAACCCCTCCCGTTGCACACCAAAAGGATTGATGCCAAACGAAAAAGAGTTCATTCGATCCATAAAAGGGTCAATGCTGATGACAATAGCATCATTGGCTTCACCTCGGAAATCTCGCTTCAAAGAAGGGGTGATGTATTCCTGACTGTCGACCGAGTTATATACAATGGCTGCAAAATAGATATGATGGTCGTCGTAAGAAACCATCACTTCTGTTTTTGCAGAAGCCATCATGGTGTCGTTTGGGAAATTTTGAATAAAGTGAGATGCGCGTTGTGCAGTTTGCCAGGTTTTTTCAGTGAGGTTACCGTCTACTTTGATGTGTTCGGTGGCTTTACGTGCAAAATATCCGGTATCCAACAGGTGCTCCATCATTCGTACTGGCTGAGCGTAGGAACCCGACAAAAGTGTGAGGGTGAGTGTGAATGCGAAGAGCCCTTTTAACATTGCAGACAAATATACTATATGCGTCGAATTTTGACCTATTCATCGTGACCAAAATCACCAACCATTATAAATTAGTAGGCTAATTTTGCCTTTATCAAATGATACAATGAAAAAGTATACGTTGCATTTAGTTGGTGCTGTTGTTGGAGGCTTAGCCGGCTTTTTTTATTGGAAATATGTTGGTTGCATGTCCGGCACATGTAAGATAACCTCAAACCCCTTGAATAGTACACTGTACTTTGCATTGATGGGGGTATTATTTTTCAGTATGTTTAAAAAAGAACAGCGTGGAACCTAATCGATCGTTTAACGAAATTATACACGGCGACAAGCCGGTACTGGTTGACTTTTTTGCTGAATGGTGTGGGCCTTGTAAAATGATGGCTCCAATTTTAAAAGAACTTAAGACAATGATTGGGGAGAATGCAACAATCATTAAAATTGATGTCGACAAGAACCCGGGCATCGCACAGCATTTTCAGGTACAGGGGGTTCCTACTCTCATCATTTTTAAGCACGGGACTGTACAATGGCGACAATCTGGTGTGGTTCCTGC